>JAHYIU010000025.1 GCA_019429425.1 Candidatus Syntrophosphaera sp. | reverse complement strand
CGATCCCGGCCTTCATGGCGCGGTCGAGGCCGTCCAGCCTCCAGAGGAAGCTGCTTTTGGGGCCGCGGGGATGGAGTTTCTTATAGGTTTCTTCGTGGTAGGTTTCCTGAAAGATCTGGTAGGTGCCGATCCCGACGGATTTGACCGTCCGGAAGCCCTCGATGTCCTGTGGCGCTGCGTTTATGTTCACCCTTCTGATCTCGCCCTTGAGAAATTTGATGTCATAGACGGTCTGCACCGTTTCGGCGATGTATTCCGGAGAATACATGGGATGCTCGCCATATACCATGATCAGGCGCTTGTGGCCGGTCTCCACCAGGGACCGGGTCTCATGCGCCAACTGATCGTGGCTGAGGGTGGCGCGCAGGCATTCCTTATTGGAGATTCTAAATCCGCAATAGACGCAGTCGTTTATGCATTCGTTGCCCACATAGAGCGGCGCGAAGAGCACGATCCGGTTGCCATAGATCCGTTCTTTCAGTTCATGGGCTCCGTCGAGAATGAGTTGTTTCAGTTCGGGATCGCGCACGCTGAGCAGGGCGGCCGTTTCCTCCGGCTCCAGCCTGTTCTTTTCCAGGGATTTGGCTATGATTTCGCGGATCCGTGATTCCGGCGCGTTCTGCTCCCGGACTATCAGTTCCTCGATCTTTTGGGTGGGGATGAAGGATTTGACTCCCTCGATGCTGATCTTCATTATCTCTTCCTTATTATATCTTCAGGGTCATGGTCTTCACTTTGACGGAGGGGATCTGTCCCAGCTTGCCGGAAAAAGCGCCCAACTGGTCAAGATCGAGCTCCATCACCAAAAAAATCACCGAGACATTCTTGTCGCGCATGGGATAGCCCACCCGCAGCAGAATGTTTGGCGCGTATTGATGCAGGAGATCAGAGACGGGATTGAAGGCTTGGTCCCTGTCATCCACCACGAGAGTCACGATATGCCTATTTTTATCCATAGGATTATTCCTTGGCCAAATTTTGACCGGGGTGAAGGATGGAGATTGAGCGTGAGGTGAAAACAGCGTTTCCACCCTCGATGCCGGAACTTATCCCTCATCTCAGGTCTGTTGCTGGGAACCTTTTATTTGAGACACGCAAAACTGGCAAGCACTATTTATTGCTTGACAGATATGGGTGTGCGGGCAGATTAGTGCAACTTGAGTTAGTTTATTTATTTCCAATCATTTACTAGGGACTGATCCATGAAAAAGTTAATTGTGCTTATTATAATCTGCGGGGCAATATATGGAGCGATCGGAGCTGTCGCTTTCAACTGGTTTTCCCAGGGCGACGAGCGCTGGAAGGCTGAAAAGCTGGGTAGCGGCAGAAGTTCGATCGGACGGAGCGGGTGCGTCGTGAGTTGCCTCTCCATGCTGCTCAACGCCGAAGCTTCCAATCCCCGCATCACTCCGGACAGCTTGAACGACTGGCTGCGCAAGAACGGCGGTTATGCTGGGAGCCTGATGCGCTGGCAGGTGGCCGGACAGATCGACGGAGAGGGCCTGGGCCTTGAACTGGAGAGCCAGATCGCCCGGCGGAACGACTGGAAATACCTGAGCGAAGAACTGGCCAAAGGCAACAAGGTGATCGTGAAGGTCAACAACAAGCGCAGCCATTGGGTCCTGGTCGTCAAACAAGACGGGCCGCACGACAAAGCCGCCTCCTACATCGTCAACGACCCTGGAACCGACAGCTACGAAAGGCGTACCCTCGCCAATTACGGAGGGTTCAAGGCAGCCCGCTCCTATTCCGGAAATTGGCTGGACGAACAAGCCTTCGACCTCGCCACCAAGATCAACGTCGTACCCATATCCACCGATGAGATCTTCATCTACGAACTCAGCGACCTCCCCATCCCCGCCGACGTCTTCGTGACCCTGGAAAACAAACTCCAGGTGCCGATCTCTGGCTATTTCATGCTTGGGCTCTTCGACCGGGATAACAACCTCGTCGGCACCCTCGACTATGAATACGCCTCCATCGGTCCTGAGGAAAACATCGACCTGATCTATGAAATGGCCGACGTCACCCCCCTCGCCGACGACGGCTTTGACCTCCGCATCGTCTATAGCAAACACTTCAGCGCCGTCCCCTCCCTCTACGAAACCCTCGCCCTGCCAAGCCCGGGGGTCGATAATTACACCAATCCCAACTACTGATCCGCCCTCCCTTTTAACTGTCTTCCCAGCCCGGATGAATCTCCGGGCTTTGTTTTCTTCTCCTTTTCCCGCCCTTTTTCCTGATTCACCCGCCTCTTGCCCGCCTCTCCCCGAGTTCCCGCCAAACGGGCGGGTGGTCGGCGGGAGGCAAGTTGGCAATGAACGGGTTGGGTAAAAGGGCGGAATTGTAATGAATCAAGGTGTTGAGGCAGATAAAATGGCCGGCTTGAACGAGAACATCCAGCCCCAGTTGATGGATGGGGCCAAACCAGGTAAAAGCCGCTTTTCCCTTGGTGTCTTATCAATTTACTGTGAGTAAGGATGTTGTGCACTAATTCATCCAGAGATCACAAGTTTTCCCCGACCTGAATTACCCCCCCCCCAGATTAGTGGATAATAGGCCAATAAATTGCCTCGCAGACAGTTAAGCAATGATATGGAAAAAAATCAACAAAAGACTTGACGGAATAATGGGCGTGGAAAAAATTCCACACATCTGAATATCAAAGTTGTAAAGGGGATAAAGTGAATAACTATTTCATGGAAACCCACCATCACGAGTGGATCCTGACCAACCGGCTGGGCTCATACGCCCTGGGCACGGGAAACCTGATCAACCAGCGCAAATACCACGGCCTGCTGATCGCGAGCAATTCGCAGTTCCAGCGCCACCATCTGGTTGCAGGGATCGAGGAAAAGGTGGAATGGCGAGGCCAGATCGTGCATCTGGACAGCAACAACTATAGCAACTGCATCTATCCTGAGGGATTCCTCTATCTGGTGAAGCCCTGGCTGCGGCCTTATCCCATCTTCCTGTATTCCGCGCTGCCCCATCAGAACGACATTCTCATCCGCAAAGAGATAATGATGGATGCGGACACGAACACTGTCCTGCTCAAATACACCAATCTGGGCCATCACAAGCTGCACTTCTTCCTGCATCCCAAGTTCACCATGACCCCGCATCACGAGCTGAACCAACCAGGAAGCCTGGACAGGGAGCCTTTCGACACCGCCTTTGAAAATACGGAGGCCGGAAGCAGCTTCAGCGCCTCCAGGCCAGCCAACAGCCTCCGGGTGTTCGGAAGCCAGGAACGGGGCGAGGTCACGCCCAACCGCTATACCTATTACAATGTGTTCTATCCCTGGGAAGTGATGGGTGGATATCCCGGCATCGGCGACCAGGTCAGCCTCTTTGAACTGAATTTCACTCTCGGGGTCGGAGAAAGCAACGTCATCCTCTTTTCGGACCAGCCGCTCGGAGACCCGGTAAAAATAGCGGCGAGGATCGAACAGCGCTACGCGGGGCTTCCCAAACCGAAGGACTACCCCGTCGAGGCCGATAGCGACGACACCCTGATCAACAAGCTGGACCTGAACGACAATATGCTCTTCAACCATCCCGAGTATCTCCAGCTCTTGGAATTTGCCCTCAAAGACTTTGTGGCCAACGACGACATCGTGGCTGGATATCCGTTCTACGGAGCCTGGGGACGGGACACGATGATCGTCCTCAACGCTCTGCTGCGCAATCCCCAAAATCTGGATACCGTGGAAAAGATCCTGATCAAATACAGCCGCGAGCTGAGGGACGGACTGATCCCCAACATGCGCCAGGAATCAGGACGGGAAGAGAATTACGACACGGTGGACGCCACCCTGTGGTTCGTGATCCTGCTCTGGAAGCTGGGCAAGCGGAAAAAGGACATCGCCTTTTGGAAGGAAAGCATCCAGATCATCGAAGAGGTGCTCAAGAGCGTCCTTTCCAACTACAAGTACCCCTTCTTCGTGCGCAAGGACGGCCTGATCGAGCTGAAGGAGGAATTTTCCCACGCCACCTGGATGGACGTGCGCATCGACGGCAAGGCGGTCACGCCCAGGCATGGCGCGCCGGTGGAGATCAACGCCCTTTGGTACAACTCGATCTGCTGCTATGCCGCCATGTGCGACGAATACAATAATCTTTCGGAAATCCCCTACGCCCCGCTGGAGCAGATCAGCGGGCTCAGGGACCTCGTCCTCGGGTCATTCCAGAAATTCTGGGTCAATGGCTATCTGGCGGACCGCCTGGTGGGCGACAAACCCGTCGAAGAGGTTCGGCCCAACGCCATCATCGCCCTTTCCCTGCCCTGGGAACTTCTGGACAAGGATAAGATGGAGGCGGTCTGGCAGCGGGGCTGGGAGGAGCTTTACACCCCCTACGGCTTGCGCAGCCTGAGTCCCCAGCATCCCCGCTTCCGCAAGAAGTATTACGGAACCCAGCGCGAACGCGACAAGGCCTACCATAACGGCAGCGTCTGGGCCTGGCTCCTGGGCCCTTTTTGCGGGCTGTATCTCAAGATCAACCGTGGAAAAATGCCGGACACCGAGATCGCCGCCAAGCTTGGTGAACTGATCGGAACTTTCCGGAACAGCTTCCTGCGCGGGCACATCGCCTCCCTGGCCGAGGTTTGGGACGGCGACAACCCGCACTTCCCCAAAGGCGCTCCCGCCCAGGCTATCAGCGTCGCAGCGCTTTACAACATCGAATCCTTCATCGCTTCGACCGGGGGTCAGCCATGAAAGTCCTGATGTTCACCTGGGAATTTCCGCCCCTGATCGCCGGCGGCCTCGGAATGGCCTGCTATGGCATGGTCAAAGCCCTCCTGGCCCTGGGCATCAAGATCGATCTGGTGCTGCCGACCAAGGAGATGGTCTATTTCCCCCTGCGCGAGGAAAGCGACGTGGACACCTTGCCCGCGGTGTTCATGGACCCGGCCTTGCAAACCGAGTTTCTCAGCCAGAAATTCAATACCATGCACGAACGCCTGGAATACATCGGAATCAGCGCCCGGCCGGAATCATATCTCCAGCTCGGGGAACTGCGGGAGTATGTGAGCTCCGTTACCAAGGAATACTGGACCACCGAATTCGACACTGTCCAGGAACACCAGGTCTGGGAAGACATGACCTCAAACCTGATCGGCGACGAGGACCTGATCAAAAAGATCCAGGAATACACCCTGCGGGCGGAACGCTTCGCCAAGGAGCTGGACTACAACCTGATCCACGCTCATGACTGGCTCACCTATCCATCCGGCATGATCGCCAAAAAAGTATCCCAAAAGCCCCTCGTAATGCACATCCACGCCACTGAGTTCGACCGCGCCGGCGGGCCTGGCGACGAGAGGGTCCATAAAATCGAGCACGCCGGAATGATCTATGCCGACAGGGTGATCGCCGTGTCGCAATACACCGCTCAGATGATCATGTCCCGCTACCGCATCGACACTGCCAAGATCCGCATCGTGCACAACGCCTTCACCCTTTCCGACGAGACGGTTTTGGCCAAAAAGCGCCTGTTCAAGGGCCCCACGGTCCTGTTCCTGGGCCGAATCACTTTGCAGAAAGGGCCGGATTATTACCTCGAAGTGGCCGAACGCGTGCTGAGAGCGCATCCGGAAGCCAGGTTCATCATGGCCGGAACGGGCGACATGGCTCGCAAACTCCTGCGTACATCAGCTTCCAAGCGCCTCCAGAACAAATTTCTCTTCACCGGCTTTCTCAACCGCGTCCAGGTCGAGGAGATCCTCCGCGCCTCAGACATTTATGTGCTGCCCTCTGTTTCCGAGCCTTTCGGCATCTCCCCCCTCGAGGCGATGGCTTTCGGCATCACTTCCCTGATCTCAAAGCAGTCCGGAGTCGCGGAAGTGGTCAACCACGCCTTCAAGATCGATTATTGGGATGTGGACCTGATGGCCGAAACGATCAACCACCTCATCGAAAACCCCGAAAAATGCCAGCAGATCGGCCTCGACGGCATGCACGAGGTCAACAAGATCCACTGGAACGAGGCGGCGGAGAAGATCCGCATGGTCTATTCCTCGACCCTGGCGGATTTCATCAAAAGCAGTTCCTAAAAGGTGTAAGCTATGCTCAACGTTGTCTTTTACTTCCAAGTCCACCAGCCCTACCGCCTCCGGCACGTGAACGTGCTCGACATTGGCAAGAACACCGATGTCTTCGACGACCAACTGAACGGACAGGTGATGCGCAAGGTAGCCCAAAAGTCCTACCTGCCGACCAACCAGCTCCTTCTCTCCCTCATCCAGAAACTGGAGGGGAGGTTCCGCATCGCCTATTCAATTACCGGGACCGCGATCGAACAATTCAAGGCCTACAGCCCGGAAACCCTTGATTCCTTCAAAGCGCTGGCGGATACCGGCTGTGTGGAGTTCCTGGGCGAGACCTACTACCATTCCCTGGCCTTTTTGTACGACACAAACGAGTTCCTGGACCAGGTGGCAATGCACCGGGAACTGATGAAGAACGAGTTCGGCCATCACACGGAAACCTTCCGCAACACAGAATTGATCTATCAGGACAGCCTTGCGGACCTCGTCTACGAGATCGAGGGCTTCAAGACAATCATCACCGAGGGCGCCGACCGCATCCTGCAATGGCGAACGCCCCTCTATGCATATAAGAACTATTCCAAGGACATCAACCTGCTGCTAAAGTATTACCAGCTCTCAGACGACATCGCCTTCCGCTTCTCCAATCGCGATTGGCCGGAGTTTCCGCTCACCGTGGAAAAATTCGTCAACTGGATCGACCACCTCACCCTCGCCGAGAAGGAAGGACGCAACCTCTTCCTGAACCTGTTCATGGATTACGAGACCTTCGGCGAGCACCAGTGGGCCGATTCCGGCATCTTCGAGTTCATGCAGCATTTTCCGGAAGAAGTCTTGAAACGTCCCCACCTCGGCTTCGCGACCCCCAAAGAGGCTGCCGGGCTGGCCAATTACCAGCAGGAGGGCCTCTCCTTCCCGGAACCGGTTTCCTGGGCCGACGAAGAGCGCGACCTGTCCGCATGGCTGGAAAACGACATGCAGAAAAACGCCATCGAGACATTCTATCGCCTGCTGGAGCAGGTGAAACAGTCAGGCGATCCCCAATTGCTCGAAATGGCACGCAAACTAAGCACCTCTGACCATTTTTATTACATGTGCACCAAATATTTCCAGGACGGCGATGTCCACAAGTATTTCTCGCCCTACGACTCGCCCGACCAGGCCTATGTCTATTACATCAACGCCCTGGCCGACCTGGAGGAAAGGCTCCGATGAGGTTCTCAGATCAATGAAAGGAAAAGTCATAATCCTCGAAGACGACAATATTCTGGCCAACCAGATCGCCAAGGTTCTCAAGCAGCATGACTATTCGGTCCTGCATTCCACCAATTCCGACGCCTTTTTCGAGGAATTGCGGGGCTACATGCCGGATGTCATCCTGCTGGACGTCTTCCTGGTGGGCAGCCGGCTGAACGGCCTGCAGGTGCTCAAATACCTGAAGGACAACCTCGATTTCAACTACAAGGTCATCGTCATCTCCGGCGAGGTCAGCACAGAGCAGGTAAACCAAATCCGCGGCATGGGGGCCTACCATTTTGTGGAGAAAGGCGCCAATTTCAGCATCAACCAACTCTTGCTGCACATCGACAACGCCGTCACCCTCAAACGCCAGGAAGAGCAGAATCTGGACCTCCAGATCGAATACCTGAACCTGAAAAAGCAATTCACCCGCAGTTTCCCCTTCATCGGCGACAGCGAGGGAATAAACAAGGTCCGCAGCCAACTGATGAAATTTGCCGAGGTGGACGAAGACGTCCTAATCCTGGGCGAGAACGGCACCGGCAAAGAGGTCGCGGCGAATTATTTCTACGTCAATTCTCGCCGTTTTGGCAACCCTTTCCACACCATCTATTGCAGCGCGCTCACCGAATCGATGATCGAGCGTGAGCTCTTTGGCCTGGAAAAAGGCACCGTCACCGAAGTTGACCGGGGCAGCGTGGGCCTCTTTGAGAAATGCTCTGAAGGCCTGCTGTTCCTCGATGAGGTAACCAACCTCTCCCTGCAGGCCCAGGTCAAGATCCTCCGTGCCATCGAGAACAAGGAGATCCAAGTGGTGGGTGGTTCACTCAAAAAGGTCAACACCCGCCTGATCTTCACTTCCAACGCAGATCTGAAGTCTCTTTCCGATTCGGTCCGCTTCCGCAAGGACTTCTTCTACCGCATCGAAGGCAACGTGATCGAGATCCCGCCTCTGCGCGAACGGGACAACGACATCCTGCTCCTGATGAGCTATTTCATCACCAGCTTCAGCAATATCTACCATCTCAGCGACCAACTCGACCTCAGGCTGCTCAAGGACGAACTGCTCTCCTACAACTGGCCAGGGAACGTCCGCGAACTGAGGAATTTCTGCAAATACATCAGCATCAACGAACAGGAGATCAATAACCGGACCATCCAGAAGCACCTGCACAACAAGATGATGAGCCATCCAGATGGCGGGGCCTCAGGAATGGAGAAATACTTCATCATCAGCAATATCAAGGACAGCGCCGCCGCCTTTGAAAAGGACTATATCACCCACTACCTGAAGGAAAACGACTGGCAGGTCAGCAAAACAGCCCTGGCCATCGGCCTGGAACGCACCACCCTCTATAAAAAGATCAAGACCCTGGGCATCGATGTGCTCCCGGGAAACGGCGATAATGAAGAATAATCTGGGCTTGAAGATCTTTGCCGTGCTGGTGGCGGTCTTTATCTGGCTGCAGGTCACCCTGATGACCGAGCAGCATAGCAAGGTCAACCTCGAGCTCCGGCTCACCAACTCGACTCCGGAGGATTCGCTGCTCTATGCCGCCAACAAGATCAGCAGCCAGGTGCAGGGCCAGGGCATGGACATCCTCAAGCTGCAATTTTCCAAAGCCTATGTGGAAATGGACGCCAGAGACCTGCGCGCCGGCAATGACAGGAATTTCGCCTTGAGGGATCTGCCCCTGAACCTGGACGTCACCGTCCTGAGCGTCGATCCCGCCTCCGTTGTCCAACTTGGCAAGCCTGGCACAGCCTCAAAGGCCGCGGACGCCAATCAGGCCAGCCGCACTGAAACGGCAAGGCGCGGCGCGGAAGCAGCCGACCTCTCTGAACAAGAGACCGGAGCCGATTCCAGTGACCCGGTAAACTCGCTGGTCCTCACCAATCTTCCCATCACCTCGCCCACCGGCCTGCGTTTCTTCCCTTCCACCGCGACCCTCAAGGTGCAAGGAAGGGCCTCAATCCTGGCTTCGCTTCCCAGAGGTGTGGTCGTGAAGGCCTCCCCGGTCCCCGACGCCCGGGGTTTTCATGGCCTGAGCGCCGAAACGCCAGAGGGCGTGACCCTGCTGGATATCACTCCCAGGCAGGTCCGCCCCACTCAATGAAACGCATCCTCGCTTTCGAATCCTCCTGTGACGACACCTCTGTCGCGATCGTGGATTCGGACTACCGGGTCCTCTGCAATCTGGTTTCCACCCAGACCGATCATTCCGTCTTTGGCGGAGTCTTGCCAGAACTTGCCTCCCGCCTGCATCTGAAGAATATCCTCTATCTCACTGAAGCCGTCTTGAAGGAAACGGGGACCGGTCCCGCGGACCTCTCAGCCCTGGCCGTGTCCATCAATCCCGGCTTGATCGGCTCCCTGATCGTGGGCCTGGCCTTCGCCAAAAGCCTGGCCTGGAGTTGGAGCAAGCCGCTCATCACGGTCAATCACATGCTCGCCCACATCTTTGCCAACTTCATAGAAGACCCCGCGATCAAGCCACCCTTCCTCGCCCTGGTGGTGTCTGGAGGCCACACCGAGCTGGTCCATTTTTCAGACCTGACCAATTTCGAAGTGGTGGGCAAAACCCTCGACGACGCGGCCGGCGAGACCTTTGACAAGACCGCCAAGCTACTCGGCCTGGGCTATCCGGGCGGCCCGGAGATCGACAGGATATCGCAATCCGGCGACCCTCTGTTCGCCCCCTTTCCCCGCGCGCTTAACCGCAAGGGTAACTACAACTTCAGCTACAGCGGCTTGAAAACCGCCGTCCTGGAATACCTGGGCAGGCAGGGCCGGGATTTCGTCGCCAAGCATCAGGCTGACCTCGCGGCCACGGTTCAGCAGGCGATAATCGACCCCTTGGTCAACAAGACCCTGGCCTACGCCAAAGAAACAGGCGTCAGAACGATCCTCCTCGGAGGCGGAGTGGCCGCCAATTCAGCCCTCCGGGCGCAGCTTGCCGCCAAGGCCTCAGACCGGGGCATCGAGCTCCACATCCCCTCCCTGCGGCTTTGCATCGACAACGCAGCCATGGTCGGCGCGGCGGCGATCCCCAAGCTCGAAGCCAGCCAGTTCTCACCCCTGGACGTCAACGCCTTTTCAACCAAAGGCACGCGCAGGCTCTAAGCATCACCCTTCCCCACTTTTCCAACCCGTTTTCCTCCATCCCGCCCTCAGGCCTTGATCTAACACCGGCCTTATTTTCGCCTTACACACTCCCAATGTTGTTCGGGATGTGTAGGGCGAAGTTTCAGCTTGATTGGGACGGTGAAATAGGAGCAAAGCTTTGCCGGAACCAATCGCTGGACTGGGAAAAGAACTCCAGGCAATTCCGGAAAATCCTGCCCATCTGGAGATTGAACATTGGCATTGACAAAATAGCGCCTGCGCGGGAGAGGTTTTTTTCAGACAAAAATGTACGCATGGGGAACATGAGAAAGATACAGCGAGTCATCAATGGCATATTCAGGCTGCTCTTCGGAGAATTCAACGGAGTGCAGGTCTTTTTGTATCCGATGACTTTGTTCTGGTGGATGGACAGCTACGATTTTTACTACGCGATGACGGGCTTGCTAACCAAGCAAAGGCACCTTTTCCCCCTCAGCATCTTCCTGCTGCTCCTGCTCTACGTCTTGTTCCTGATCATCAAGAATTCCAGCGCCATCCTCAAAGAGAACGGGCGGAACACTGAGACCGAGAAAAGGTCACTCTACGCCATGGTGATCAACCTGCACAAGATCCTGCTCATCGCGGTCCTGGCGGTTGGATTGGTCTATGTACTGGCGGCGTTCTTGAAGTATTACTACGCAATCCACATCCCCCTGAAAATGTTCTTTCCCTATATCTTCAGAGGTTTCAGCGTCTTCCTGATCATCTTCTATACCTTGATTAACACTTGGACCAAACCGTTCCGGCTTGGAGGCCTGTCCATGAATCGGTCGATCGTCAGGGTGCGCAGGCAGTACCGGCAGCATCCGGAACTTTACGGAATGCACGCCCTCGTGCTGGTCATGATGATCGTGATCGGGTCTTTCATCTACAACCTGATGGTGCTGAATCTCTTTTATCCGGTCGTGGGGGCGATCGGTTTCTCGCCGGATCTGTTCATGACAGTCCCCTCCAGCATACCAGCCCTGCTCTATGACATCTTCATCCTCGGGGTGGCCTTCATGCTCTCCAACCTCCTCTTCTCCCCCATCGTGATGATCATTTCTTTCTATTCAGACAAGCTGCATCCCCATCTCCAATTGGCTGGGAACGCCAAAAACAATGCCGAAACGGACTAAGAAGCGGAGCAGAAGGAAAAAGGCCGCCAAGGCTGGCAAGATCTGGCCATATTTGCTGATCCTGGCCATCTGCGCCGGCATCATCTGGTTCATCACCAGTTGGAAAACCCCTGAATCCAAGCCTGTAGAAGAGCCTGCTCTGACAGCGGGAGTATTTTCGTTTGAGCCGGTTGTAGACCGGGTAGCCGAAAAACTGGGCGTCCCCCCGGGCAGCATAACGCGCAAAGCCGGCCCAAACTCAACCCTGGTCAGCATTCCCATCGACCGGAGCAGGATGGACCTGACTTTTGCCAACATGATAGTCAAAACCGAATTTGAGGAACAGGGCGCTGATCTGGCTTCCGGAAAAGCTGAAGGGAACAGGCAGGTGATCACCTTTCAAGCCGGAGACCAGCTTGTTGAAGTGAGGCTTTTTTACGCATCTGTCCCAGCCGCGAAGAAAGACAGCGGTAAATATCTGGTGATCGTAGTGGATGATTTTGGCTCGATCGGTGGCGAACTCCTGCAAGGCTTCATGGAACTGCCGGTCGAGGTGACCTTCGCGATCTTTTCCGGGATGAAAAACAGCATCGCAACGATGGAACAGGCCCATCAACAGGGCAGGGAGACACTTGTGCACGTGCCCATGGAGCCGATCAACTATCCGCGCGTCAATCCGGGGGACAACCCCATCCTGGTCCAGATGAGCAAGGCGGAAGTCGATAGGACACTGGCCCGCCATCTCCATGGCATGGACCTCTGCATCGGCATCAACAACCACATGGGCAGCCTGGCCACCACGGACCACGATGTCATGGGCCACGTGATGGACTTCCTCAAAGGCAGGGATCTGCTCTTTCTGGACAGCCGCACGACCAATGTCTCCATTGCCTATCAAACAGCGCAGAAAGCGCATCTGCAGGCTTATCGCAACGACCTTTTCCTCGATTCCCCGGATATCTCTTCCGCCACCATGGAGCGCAAGATCGCCCAGATAAAGAGCTTGGGCGGATCCCGGTCCGGTGTGATAGCCATCACCCACTGCCACTCCCAGGAAAAGCTGGATTATCTGAAAACCTTCATCAGAAAGATCGAAGCTGAGGGATTCACCCTGCTCCCGCTTTCCCGCTTTGGCAAATACGACGTTCCCCTGATCATGTGAGATAACTTATGAATTTTTTCAGCGCTGTTCTTTTGGGCATTTTGCAGGGTCTGACTGAGTTTCTGCCGGTCAGCAGTTCGGGCCATCTCGTTTTGGCGCAACACTTCTTTGGCGTCGAGACTGGCGGTGACATCCTCTTCGAGGTGTTTTTGCACCTGGGGACATTGCTGGCCGTCATGATCTTCTTCCGCAAAAAGCTGTGGAGCCTTTTGGTTTCACTGCTGAACTGGAAAAACACCCTCCGCCACCAGGCCCACCGTCACAACCGCACTCTGGTGCTCTATCTGATCGTGGCCTCGATCGTCACAGCCAGTATGTATCTGATCTTTGGCGACGTTTTCGAATCCCTATACGGCAAACCGCTGGTCGTGGCCTTCATGCTCATCCTCACGGGATCGATCATCTTCTTCTCAGATAAGGTCAGGTCCGGAGGCGTTCCCGCTTCCCAGATGGGCCTGATCCGCGGCATTATCATTGGCTTTGTGCAAGGCCTGGCCATCATTCCTGGCATCTCGCGCTCCGGCTCGACCATATCCGCCGCCCTTTTTTCAGGTGTCAAAAGGCGCGACGCGGCGGAATTCTCCTTTCTGCTCAGCATTCCGGCGATCCTGGGCGCGAACCTGGTCAGCTTAGTAAAATTCCAGGAATTGGGCGCTTCGCAGTTGGGTGTGTATCTGGGTGGTTTCCTGGCAGCCTTCATCGCGGGTTATCTGGTCATCGCCATTTTGATCAGGCTGATCGTAAATGCCCGCCTCAAATACTTTTCCTTTTACTGCTGGGCTCTGGCTTTGAGTAGCATAATCCTGATCCTGGGCGGCAAATGATGCCTGCCCTGAACGCACTTGACTTTGAATCGGCCAAGGTCGAACTGGGCGACAATTTCCTCCTGCTGGGAAGCGACGCGTTTCTGACCGACCTGGTCACCGATCATGTTCGTATAGAGCTGAAACAAAAATCAGATGCCGATCTGGTCATCATCTATGGTGACGAGGCCAGATCTGCCCAGATCAACGACCTGCTGGATACCTATTCCATCTTTTCCAGCGCCAAGCTGATCATCTTCCGCAATGCCGAAGCTCTCAAAAAGGAAGAGCTTGATTGCCTGGCAGCCTATTTCCAAAGCCCCTCCGAACAGCAAAGCCTGGTGGTTGTGGCGGAAAAGATCGACGCCCGCGTCTCCGGCTGGAAAAAGATCAAGGACGCCTGCCAGAACGTGATCTGTGATCCGCCCAGATATAGCGGACTCATGGCCCCCTGGCTGGACCGCACGCTCGCGAAAATGGGCAAGACCATGGCCCCGGCAGCCAAATCCCTGTTCGTCAACCGGGTGGAACTGGATTACGCCAACGCCAACAACGAGCTGGCCAAGCTTGTCATCCTGACCGGAGACAAAAAACAGATCTCCCAGGCTGATGTGATGCGCGGCATCGGTTCCTCCAGGGTCGGCACGAAGATAGACTTTTTCCGGGCCCTGGGCAAAAGGCAGGTCAAAGACGGCCTGGTGCTGCTGGACCGGATGCTGGCCTCTGAATTCAAGCCCCTGCAGGTTTTGTCCATGCTCAATCAATTTTTCCTGAGCATCTATCTGATCCTCCTGCTGAAAAAAAACCACATCAGCTCCTCGGAGATCAGCTCCAAATACCTCAATGACCTTTTCCCCAGCCAGAGGCCTGAATTCCTGGGCTTTGCCAACAACTACACCCTGCCTCAGATGCGAAGGGTCTTTTCCCTGCTCTTGGATACTGATTCCAAGATCAAGACCAGCATGGGCAGCGACGCCGTTCTGCTGACTACCTGTATCCTCAAGATTATGGAAACGGCATGAAAAACAACGGCATCCTCCTGCACATCAGTTCCCTGCCTTCAGATTACGGGATCGGGGATCTGGGCCCCAGCGCGTATCAGTTTACCGATTTCCTGGTGGAGAACGGGTATAGGTATTGGCAGATCTTGCCCCTCTATCAAACCGGATATGGCAATTCCCCCTACAACCCTCTTTCCGCCTTTGCCCTAAACCCATATCTGATCAGCCCGGACCTGCTTTTTGAAGACGGCTTGATCGACCTGCCCGATCTGGAAGCGGCCCGTTTGCCAAGAAACAACCAGGTTCCCTATGATTCCGTTTACCGGCTGAAAGATCAGCTATTGATCAGAGCAGCAAATAACTTCTTGTCCGACATTGAAATATATGACTACATTGAAAGCAACGCTTTATATCTTAAGCCTTATCTGGTATACATAACCCTATGCAAGCTCTATGGTGACAGCGGCTGGCATCTCTTCCGGCCGGAACACAGATCATACTCAGATGCCCTCTACGACTCGCTTTTCAAGAGCTACGGACGGCAGATGCTGCAGGCAGCCTGCGCCCAGGCGATTGTGAAAGACCAATTGCACCGCCTGAAGGATTACATCAACTCACAGGGTTTGGAACTGATCGGCGACATGCCGCTGTATCTGGCCTATCATAGCTCGGAAGTTTGGTCAAACCAACACTTGTTTGATCTGGACCACTACGGAAACAGGCTGCATGTGGCCGGCGTGCCCCCCGACGCGTTCAGCGCGGAAGGCCAGTTGTGGGGAAATCCCGTCTATCGCTGGGAAGAAATGCGCCAGAACGGATTCCAGCTTTTCATCCACCGCCTCAAAGACGCGTTGGGCTATCTGGACAAGCTGCGCCTGGACCATTTCATCGGCTATGTCAACTATTGGTCTGTTCCCTGTCCCCTCGATCCGGAAAGCGGAGCCCCGGTCCTGCCAGACAATGCCTTGGGCGGATCATGGGTCAAGTCCCTGCCGGAGGACTTTTTCCCCCTCATTAAGGCCATTTTCCGCGGAAACAGGTTCATTGCCGAAGATCTGGGCATACTCAATGCTGAGGTTTGCCGGTTCCGGGATGAATGTGGCCTCCCGGGCATGATCATCCTGCAATTCTGTTTCGAGGAAGGGATCCCCGATATCAGGAATTTCCCTGCTGAAAGGTATCTTTACACCGGGACCCACGACAACCCCACGCTGCGGGAATGGTTTGCCACGCTCGATGAGGACTCTCCCAGTCGCAAAAACCTGTTGGCCTTCCTGAAGCAGAATCACATCCTGTTCTCAGGATTGAGCCTGGAAGATGATCAGGACCTTGCAGATGCCATCCACCGGGTGATGTGCATCATCGCCCAAAGCTCGGGTTGCGAGAATGTGATCCTCCCGGCCCAAGACCTGCTGGGCGAAGATTCCTCCGCCCGCATGAACATTCCCGGTACTGCACTGGGAAATTGGCAATGGCGCCTGGCGGACTTTGCAGAGCTATTCACAAAGCACTTTCCCTGCGATCTAAAGTCTTTGTGAAACAAAAGATTTGACAAAAACAAGCCTTGCGGGAGCTTGGCAATAAAATGAAGCTGCTTGCTTCTGCCTTACTGCTTCCGTGCAGGTAAGGCCATGAAAATAAATAACATAATTGGTAATCAGTTACCATGAAGCAGGCGGAAGATCTTCCGCCTTTTTCATTTCCGGTAAGAAGGAGGTTCTTATAATCCGGCGAACTAGAGGAAAGGCAAAACCAAAGGTGGTTGTGCCCAAGGAAAGAGTAAACAACCAGATCATCGCGAATTCCGTCCGCCTGATCGGAGCTGACGGCAAGCAGATCGGCGTGGTCCCGATCAAGGAAGCCCTGCGCAGGGCTGAGGAAGCGAACCTGGACCTGGTGGAGATTTCCCCCAATATCGATCCGCCTGTCTGCAGGATCCTGGACTTCAGCAAATACTATTTCCAGAAGGAAAAGAAAGCCAAGGAAGCCCGCAAGAAGCAGCATGAAATTGAGATCAAAGAGATCAAGTTCGGCCCCAATACCGAGGAGCACGATTTCAATTTCAAGAAAAACAATGCCATCAAGTTCTTCAAACAGCACAACAAGGTCAAGTTCACGGTTCGCTTCCGGGGCCGGCAGATGGCCCATAAGGAACTTGGCTACAACGTTTTGGAAAGGCTGAAAAATGACCTGGGTTATCTGGCGGATGTCGATTCGGAACCGGTTTCTGAACGTAATTTACTATCTTTTATCATGACCCCGAAGAAAGACATCGACCGCATCCTGGAAAAACTGGGAAAAACAGGCGCTGCCGAGCAGGATGCACCTGCCGCGGCTCCGGAAAACGAGGTCAAAGCAATACCCAAAGCCGAAGCTTCGGAAACTGAGCAATCCTGAGGAACCCGAGCAAGAAACAGATACCGAACTGCTGCAAGATCGTTTTTAATTAACAAGGAGATAAACATGCCAAAGATCAAGACAAACCGTTCCGCCGCCAAGCGGTTCAAGGTTACCGGCACAGGAAAGATCGTGCGTCACCACGCTAAAAGCGCGCACATAAAAACCAAGAAATCACCCAAGCTGAAACGCAACCTCCGCGCCAGCGCCATCGTGCGCAAATGCGACGAAAAGCGGATCAGCAGAATGTTGGGAATGTAAGGGAGTGAACAATGCCAAGATCAGCTAACAACGTATCCGCGCATCGCAGAAGAAAGAAATACATGCTTGCCGCCCGGGGCTTTTTTGGACGCCGGAGCAAGACCTACCGCATGGCCCGCCAGACAGTGGAACGCGGCATGGCTTTTGCCTTTGCCCACCGGAAACTGAAAAAACGCCAGTTCCGCAGCCTGTGGATCACCCGCATCAACGCTGCCTGCAGGATCAACGACATGTCCTACAGCAGATTCATCAACGGATTGCATAAAAACAACATCGAGATAAACCGCAAAACCCTGGCCCACCTTGCCTGGCACGATAGCGACGCCTTCTCCAAGCTGGTGGAAATCGCCAAAGGCTGAACCAGTCTTTAGTACCTTGAAACAGACAACAGCGCAAGGATGAGCGAGTGCAAGAACAGCTGAAAGAAGTTGCGGCCCAGGCCAGAATTGACATCTCCGCCTGCCGGAACCTGAATGACATACTCAATGTCAGAGCCAAATATCTGGGCAAGAAAAGCCTGGTCAACAACCTGTATTCACGGTTGCGCGAATTACCGGACGCCGAAAAGCCCGCGTTCGGGCAGATGATCAACAATCTGCGTGACGAGGTTGAAAAGCTGCTGGCGCGGCGGGAACTGGAGCTGAAACAGGCCAGCCATGACAAACAGGACCTGGCCCGGTCAGAGGATCTCAGCCTGCCCGGGATCTTCTGCCAGCGAGGTTCTCTCCACCCCCTGACCATCGTGCGCCGCCAGATCGAAGATGTGTTCATCAGCCTGGGTTTCGAGATCGCTGAAGGTCCCGATATCGATGACGAATTCCACAATTTCGACGCTCTGAACACCCCGCCCGACCATCCTTCCCGCAACTTGGCGGATACATTTTATCTGGACAACGGATACCTGCTGCGCACCCAAACCTCAACCGTGCAGGTGCGCATCATGGAAAAATATCCGCCCCCGATCCATATCATTTCGCCCGGAAGGTGCTATCGCAACGACAAGCCGGACCCCTCCCATTCCCCCGTCTTTCATCAGGTGGAAGCGCTGGTTGTGGATAAAGGCATATCACTGGCCGATCTGAAGGATACTCTGCAAAACTTTGCCCGGATCATGTTCGGCCCAAATGTGCGTTCCCGCATCAGGCCGCATTTCTTTCCCTTCACGGAGCCCAGCGCAGAGATGGACATCAGTTGCGTGGGTTGCAAAGGCCAGGGCTGCAGGATCTGCAAGAACTCTGGCTGGCTGGAGCTGGGCGGAGCGGGTATGGTCGACCCCAACGTCTTCAAGATGCTGGGCATCGATCCTGAAACATACTCGGGATACGCTTTGGGCGTGGGCATCGAGCGCATCGCCATGCTCAAGTACAACATCCCGGACATGCGGATCCTCTTTGAGAACGATGTCCGGATGCTTCGCCAGTTCAGCGGAGAATCGCTATGAGAATATCCTGCCGCTGGTTAAGCAAATACATAGACCTGCCCCCGGAAATCGATAAGCTGACACAGACTCTCACTTTCACCGGAATCGAAGTTGAAGGGGTTGAATCCCTCGCCGCCCTTCCGGAAAGCGTTGTAACCGCAAGGGTCCTGAGCGCGGATAAGATCCCGGGCAGCGATCATCTGGTGGTTTGTTCTGTCGAGTACGGCTCTGGCGAACCTGTTCAGGTGGTTTGTGGAGCGCCCAACTGCAAAGCCGGGATGATCTCGATACTGGCCTTGCCCGGAACCGTCCTGCCCCAATTGGCGATCAAAAAAGCCAAAGTGCGGGGAGTCGAATCTGCCGGCATGCTTTGCTCAGAGCGCGAACTTGGCGTTTCGGACAACCACGCCGGCATCATTGAACTGGATCCAGAAACTCCCATCGGAATTTCCGCCAATGAGGTCTACGACCTGCCGGATACGCTTCTGGAACTGGAGATCACTCCCAACCGCCCTGATCTGCTGGGTTATCTGGGCATCGCCAGAGACCTGTCCGCGTCCCTGGGTGTTCCGCTCAAATTGCCGCAGATACAGGAACACGCCGGCGAAAAGAGCCAAAGCACCGATCTGGACCTGAGGCTGGAAGACTCAGCAAAGTGCCCGCGCTACACGGCCAGATTGATGGCAGACCTCAAGGTGCAGGAATCACCGCAGTGGCTGAAGACAGCCCTGATCAAATCTGGCTTGCGGCCTATCAACAACATCGTGGATATCACCAACTACGTGATGTTGGAAACCGGCCATCCCCTCCACGCCTTTGATTATGATAAACTGCTGCCTCTGGACAAAGACGGCGCCCATCCGGCCATAGTGGTACGCAAAGCCCTGCCCAAAGAGGAATTTCTGGCTCTGGACGGAAGAGCTTACGTACTCGATGAAGAAGACCTGGTGATCGCCGACGGGCAAAGGGCTTCCGCCTTGGCTGGAGTAATGGGTGGAAAAGACACCGGGATCACGGAATCCACCCAGGCGATCGTTCTGGAAGCGGCGACCTTTTCGCCGATGACGGTCCGTTCCACTGCCTACAAACACAAGATCTCGACTGATTCGTCTTATCGCTTTGAGCGCCATCTGAGCACTGAAACGCCGGCCCAGGTGAGTGCCCGGGCCGTGGACCTGCTTCTGGAAGTGGCTGGCGGAAGAGTCTGCAACGCTCTTTACGATGCCTATCCTGAACCCCACCGGCCAAGCTGTCTGGGCATCAGGCCCAGGCGCTTTGAGGAACTCATCGGCTATCCGCTTCCCAGCGACACCATCATCAAGTATTTGGAAGCACTGGACTGCCGGTTCCTTCAATACGGAACCTGGCAGGACGGCCTGGCCACTGATCTGGCTTCGGTCCACTGCCTCCATCTGGAAGAACAAAAGGCAGGAAAGGCCGAGTTCACGGAAATTGATTGCGACCACGCCCTCTATTTCCTGATCCCGTCCTTCAGAGTCGACCTGACCCGGGAGGCCGATCTGCTCGAAGAATTGGCCCGTCTCGAAGGTTATGACAAGATACCCCAGAAAACCGCAGTGTCCCAGATCATGGACCGCCACGCGCACCGAGTCCGCAGGGCAATTGAGGATTATTTCGTTAACGCCTCTTTTTACGAGATGCTTAACTACAGCTTCTCAGATCCGGCCCAGCTCGCTCTTTTGGCTTTTGAGCCCGAAGAACTGGACGCCAGGACGATACGGCTGATCAACCCCCAAAGCGGAAACCAATCGGCAATGCGGCTCAGCCTGTTGCCGCAACTCCTTGTTAATCTGAGCTATAACCTCAACCATGGGGAACGCGACCTCAAGCTGATGGAAATGGGCAAGGTGTATCTCAGGGAAGGTGATTCCTATCGTGAACCGTATCGGCTCACTGCATTGCTAACCGGGAAATTCAGGGCCGGGCATTGGAAAGAAAAGAGCGAGAACATCAACGTCTATCACGTCAAAGGCCTGGCCGAAGGTTTGCTGAAAAGGCTGAACATCCCAGTCACAGGCACATCCAGCCATATCAAGCCCTGGCTGGTCAGCGCGGAAAATCTGGCCTACCATAGCGGGGAAACGCTTTGCGCCAGCATTGGCAGGCTAAGGTCTGAAACAGCCGAAGCTTTCCAAATCGACATCCCCATCCTGAAGCAGGATATCTGGGTGCTGGAGCTCGAAGTTGAAAATCTGGTCGAACTCACCCGGGACAGGAAACCAGAGTTTATCCCCCTGCCCAAATACCCCGCTGTGATCCGTGACATCTCATTCGTCATTTCCCGCTCGGTTGCCTACGCGGAGATCGAAGCTGCCATCAAGGCTTGCGACCGGAACTTGATCCGAAACGTCCAGGTCTTTGACGAATACCGCGGAAAGCAGGTCCCAGAGGGATCGCGCAGCATTTCTTTGCGCATCGTGATGCAGGATGGCGAAAAAACATTGACAGATGAACGCGTTGATCAACTCATTGCATCGGTGCTCCAAATGCTACAGGACACCTGGCAGATCAATATGAGGTAACAGTATGGAAACAAATGCTATCAGCTTGCAAGAGAAGATACAAAAACTCATCGACCAGTACACTCTGGACAAAAAGAAACTCGATGACCTGGAAGAACAGAACACCAATCTTAGAGAGGAAAACAGTCAGCTCATGGCGCAGATCGCGAACATGAACAATGCCAACAGCGGCTCCGCCTCACAGGTCAAAGAATTGGAAGAACAGGTCAAAGCCCTGGAAACCAAGTATTCGGAATTACAACAGGCCATCTCCGGCTTTGAAGATATCGCCACCGATGCCATTGCCAAGATCGATAGCGTTTTTCCGGACCTGGATGCCAATAAGAAATAATGAAATCGGTTGAAGTTGAGATCTTTGGGCGCAGATTTCGCCTGCGCAGCGATAATCCGAAGGAAACCCAGGCGGTCGCCGGGGCCATCGATTCGGAACTCAATCAGTTGCGCGAGCTCTACGAAAACCTCGATTTCACCAAGTTATTGCTCCTGCTTGCCCTAAAAAAGCAAGATGAGATCAGTTCCCTGCAAACCCGGACCAGCGAATTGGAAAAGGAATTGGACCGGCTGAACCAGATGGTGGGAAAGTTTGTGGGGGATATATGAATGTTAGCCTGCGGAACTCGTGATATGGATTGCAGAAAAGCTACTGAAATTACGGGAACCGAGCCATGGGCAGCGTGCATACCGGCCAGCTCCGGATCCATAAAACCCAAAAGGTAGGCGCCCACCTTATGCTTGGCTTTATCGGACAAGCATACACGGTTCACGCGGGCTTTTAATTTTTTAAACGGCGGGATCAGATCCTGCCTGCATAGAGCGAAAGGAAACAACGATGCAGATAAATAGGATAATATTGCTGGCAGTGGGCTTTGCCCTTGGGCTGCTCATTGCCCTGATCATTTACCTCATCCGGCGGGGCAGCACTTTCCGCCTGATATCACAGGCCAAACAGATCGCTGAGGAGATCAAGCTCTCAGCCCGAAAAGAGGTCGAGACGGCGAAAAAAGCCGCCCTCCTCGAAGCAAAGGACGAATGGTTCAAGCAAAAACGCGTCCTCGAGGACGAGATCAAGGACCGCCAGAAAGAGCTGCGCATCCAGGAAAAGAAATACAGCGACCGGATCGCCAGCCTGGACAAGAGGCTGGACGCGCTGGACAAAAAGGAAGGCAACCTTAGTGACCAGGAAAAAAGGCTGAAGAACAAGGAAGAAGAGATCAGCCGGCGCGGCCAGGAATTTGACCGGATCATCAATGAACAGCAGTCCAGGCTTTCCGAGATCGCCGGACTCAGCCGCGAGGAAGCGATCCGGGTCATGCGCGAGGAATTGATCAATCAGGCACGCCAGGTGGCTGCCACCGACGCCAAACTGACGATCGAGCAGATCAAGCTGGACACCAGCAAGAAAGCGGCGGAAATACTCTCCACCGCCATCCAGCGCCTGGCAGTTGACTATGTCTCCGAATCCACGGTCTCAGTGGTGTCGCTCCCTTCCGATGAAATGAAAGGCAGGATAATTGGCCGCGAAGGCAGGAACATCCGCACCTTTGAAAAGGCCTCTGGGGTCGACCTGATCATCGACGACACCCCGGAAGCGGTGGTGCTTTCCTGCTTCGATCCGGTGCGCCGCGAAATAGCGCGCCTTTCCTTGGAAAAACTGATCTCGGACGGACGCATCCATCCCGGGCGGATCGAGGAAGTGATCTCCAAAACCGGCAAGGAAATGGAGGAAAACCTGATCAAGATCGGCGAGAAAGCCGTGCTGGAAACCAATATCCACAACATCTCCGCCAACCTGATCAAGATCCTGGGCCGCCTGCATTACCGTACATCATACGGCCAGAACGTGTTGAAGCATTCGCTCGAGGCCGCCTGGATCTGCGGCATCCTCGCCGCGGAATTGAACCTGGACCAGGAAATAGCCCGCCGCGCCGGTTTGCTGCACGATATCGGCAAAGCCGTGGACCAGGAATTTGACGGCACGCATGCCATCATCGGCGCCAACCTGGCCCGCAAGAACGGGGAAAGCAAACTGATCGTCAACGCGATCGAAGCCCACCATGAAGAGGTTGAGGCGACATCCGTCTATGCCGCTTTGGTCCAGGCTTCCGACGCGATCTCCGGCGCGCGTCCCGGTGCCCGCAGGGAAATGCTCGAAACCTACATGCAGCGCCTGGCCAAGCTGGAAGAGATCGCCAATTCCGTGCAGGGGGTAAATAAATCCTATGCCATCCAGGCCGGCCGCGAATTGCGCATCATAGTCGAACCAGCCATGGTCGAGGATGCCCAAACCTCTCTTCTGGCCACCGAGATCGCCGCCCAGATCGAGAAGGAAGTGCAGTATCCCGGTCAGATCAAGGTCACCGTCATCCGGGAAACCCGGCAGATCGCAATGGCAAAATGATCAGGATCCTCTTTTCCGGCGACGTTTACGGCAAAGCCGGACGCCAGGTGCTATATGACCACATGCCGCAGTTGAAAGAAGAATTTGGCGCGGATTTTGTGGTCATCAACGGAGAAAATCTGGCTGACGGCCGCGGCCTGACGGAGAAAACCTCGAAACCCCTGCTCAATCTCGGTGTGGACGCCATCACGGGCGGCAACCATCTTTGGGACAGAGGAGATTCCTGGGATTATATCCGCAGCAATCCGGCGATCGTCAAGGCCCTCAATTTCCCCGACACCACACCCGGTAATCCCTCTTGCACCATTGTCAAAGGGGATAAGCAACTCACCGTCATCACCCTTTGCGGGCAGATGTTCATGGCCCCCTGCGATTCTCCTTTCATAGCTCTGGAGCGCTGGCTGGAGGCCAATCCAGACCGGAGCAAGTGCGTCCTGCTGGATTTTCACGCGGAATCCACCGCCGAAAAGCGCGCCCTGGCCTGGTTCGCGGACGGCCACGTATCCGCGCTCCTGGGCACCCACACGCACATCCAGACAGCCGACGAAGAGATCCTGCCCTTGGGAACCGCCTATATCACCGATGTCGGCATGACCGGCGCGCATGACAGCGTGATCGGGGTCAAGAAAAACATCATCATCGATAAATTCAGGCATGCCCTGCCATCCCGCTACGAATCTTCAGATCAGGGCTTGCAGATCAACGCGGTTTATCTGGAGCTTGATCCGGCCACTGGCCAAGCGCTCAGGATTGAGCGGATCAGGCGCCCGGTGAATCTGCCAGCCATCGCCACAGAATAGGAGTGCTGGATGGAAAAAGTGCTTTCCGGTAAACCAATTGCGGCCAGGATAAAAGCCAACATCAAAGCCTGGGTGCAAGAATGCGAACTGGCCCCCAAAATGTTCCTCATTCAGTTGGGAAAAGATCCGGCGGCGGAATTCTATGTCCAAAACATCATCGCCACCGGAGCCAAACTCGGCTGTGAGGTCAAGCTGCTGGATCTGCCTGCCGATACCAGCCAGTCACAACTGCTGGCCGAAATCCGCACAGCCAACGCCGATTCCAGCATCCACGGGATCATGATCCAAAAACCCCTGCCTGGGCACATCGAAGATGGGATCGTCGCTTCCAGCGTGGCCCCGGAAAAGGATATCGATTGCCTGAATCCCGTGAATCTGGGCAAGATCATCCTGGAAGAGGACGGATTGGTTCCCGCCACACCCTTGGCCGTGCTTAGCATGCTAAAGTATTATCGGATAACCGTGCAGGGAGCGCGGGTCCTGATAATTGGTCGCAGCAGCATTGTGGGCAAACCCTTGGCCAATATGCTGCTTTGGAAAAAGAGCTACGCCAATGCCAGCGTTACGGTCTGCCACAGCCGCAGCAAAAACCTGAAGGAACTGACCAGATCGGCCGATATTGTGATCGCCGCCCTGGGCAGGCCGGAATTCGTCACAGCGGACATGATCAAGGAAAACTGCGTTCTCATCGACGTGGGCATAAACGAAAAGATCGCTCCGGACGGCAAATCCCGCTATGTGGGCGATGTGGATTACAACTCCTGCCTGGACAAGGCTTTGGCGATCACGCCAGTCCCCGGCGGAGTGGGCAGCGTGACCACCCCCCTGCTGTTCCTGAACCTGCTTAAAGCCTGCATGGCCGCCAGCGGGCAAAATAAAACTGTTGACGATTTTCTCGGCCTTATTTTTGATGATATTTAGAATGATTATATCCACCGACAATAATTGGGAGGAACGATGCAAGCTAAGAGTATCAGACTCTTAACCCTTTTAGCGCTAATGGCTTTGGCCCTGCTGGCCTTTTCCGGGTGCGGAAAATCGGGAACCAGATTTACCAATCAGGAACCCACGATCAGGATCACGTCCTACGAAGGATTTGACGACAGCCCGTTGCTGGCTCCCTACGAAGACGAAGCTTTTCTGTTCCAACAGAAGATATTCTGGCATGCCTATGATCCCGACGGGGTGATCGTTGGCTTTGCCTACAGGGTTTCAAGTATTGAGAGACGTTACAGAATGGAGCCAAATCCTGATCAAACCATACCACCCGATCCAAATATTCCAGACAGTATACAAATAACAGAGATTTACTCCACACCATTAAGAACAGCTGGAAATGAGTTCATAGATGAAAACCAGGAAATCACACCTCAGAATGTGATAGATCGGTTTGGCCCAGGATGGGTTATGCACTATAAGCCTAACGCTGACCAATCAATACCTTTAGACAATCCTGCAGCGGGACGCACAATCTGGACAACTGACAAATATGCAACGATAAATTTCCCTGCTGCGGATGAACAAGGTAACCCTCAGATTATTGAAAGCCTTTTTGAAGTTATTGCTATTGATAATCGTGGTGACATTACCCCTATTGCCATACCTCCTGAGTATATTGAATATCATCAGAATCCACGGAGTGTTGCCTGGCGAAGCTTCAACGCCACTTCCGCCCGCCCCACCTGCACCGTCACCACCACCAAGGGAAATCCCAACGGCGGTCAGGTCGGTTCCGGCCTGCGCCTCGATTTCACCATGCGCGACTATGACCCTTTCATTGCCGAGATACCCTTTAAATTCGAGTTCAAGCTGATGAAGGTTGATCCCACCACCGAAGAAGTGATTGCGGGTACAGAGACGGAATGGTACGATTCTGTTTCCCAGCAGGATCCGGACATGGATACTTTCCTCCTGACTCGCTATACCACCCCCGCCCTGACCTACGACATTGAGAACGGGGTCACGAACTCCAAAACCAAGGTCCAGTGCCGGGCCTATGACCTGGCAGGAGTGGTTTCGGAAGTTACCGACGATTCCGCCATGCTCTTTGCCGTCAAAGCCGGATTCCGGCCTGAAACCCTGATCTATCAGCAGAGGGTCTACGCTCTGGGCGACAACCACTTCATCGACTACTCCGATGAATCCACCCCCGAGATCCTGCCTTTCACGATCATCGGCGGAGTACAGCGTTTTGCCACTCCGTTCTTCATCGATCTTGCCGGCAATGTCACGGCCGTCAACAGCAACAACATGAAGGTTTGGCTGCGCTGGGGCTGGCACGGCGAATATGGCAGGGTGCCCGCCTCCGGACCCATCATCTATACCGACAATCCCTACGATAAAAAGGTGGACACTGTCCTCGACGGAATAACCCACGAAAACTATTTTAGCGAGATCACCCATTTCGACATCAGGCTGGACGACCAGCCCTACAACTATCCGCCCTTTGCCAATGAACATGTGTTCGATACCGACGGCACAGAATGGCTGCGCATACCGCTCTATTCACCCTTGGGCCAGACTCTTGTGCTTACGGCGCTGCAAAGCAGGGTCCACAAACTCGAGGTCAGATGCGTCGACCTCCAGGGCGAGGTCGATCCCACGCCAGCAGTGATCAGCTTCAACCTCGTTAATCCAAAGGCGCCGGCAGAGCGCGAAGGCATCCTGATCCTCGATGACGACCGCCCGAATGCCTCCTATTCCCCGGAACCTACAGTGACCCAGATCTATAACGACATTTTGGCGGATTACCCTGGCACCAAAACCTTTGTGACCCGCAAGGTGGATTCCACTGGCGATACCAATCAGGACTCCCGCTATCGTCATTTTGCCACCTCCGACCTGCAAAACTACAAACTGGTTATCTATCACAACGACAATCCCTCCGAGGCCGGAAACCTGAAGCTGGAGAACGATGGGCTCACCCTCTATCTGCGCACCGGAGGCAACATGCTGATCTCCCACACCTCCCAGCTCGCGGCGGTGTTGGACGCCTTTGTGCTCGGGGCCCAGAAAACCTTCATCGGATATTTCGGCATCCCCTACGTCTCCCCGCCCGCCATTATCCTCAGCAATTCGCTGAACACGCTGCCCTTCTTCCAACAGGCGGTCGGGCTGCAGGGCTACCCCGATGTTGACCTCCAATACGGAACTGCGGGTACTCCAGAGGCAAGCTTCAATTCCCTGGTAAATCTGCGCCAGGGTTTGAGCACGATCACCTACTTCAACAATTTCGGCGCCACTACCGATGTGATCTACGGAATGGGCATCAAACCGGTGGGCCCGCCACCCTACAACCCGACCGAAGATCAATACACCCTGTATAACAACCAACCCATCGGCCTGCGGACCATAAATGCCAACAACCGCTGCTACCTGCTCGGCTTCCCGCTTTCCTACATGCAGGTGGACGACGCGAAACAACTGCTCAACCAGGTCATCTCCGAAGTGATGTAACCCCTCTGCATAAAGTTACGAACAGAAAACCGGCCAACCCCCAGACGGCCGGTTTTTCTTTTGGCTCTCTTTCAAACCAAGTGGGTCAGATATTCAGACGCAGATTGAAGGGGTAGCAATTCCGCTTTGCCACAGCGGC
>JAHYIU010000024.1 GCA_019429425.1 Candidatus Syntrophosphaera sp. | reverse complement strand
CAAACCCGTGGCACGGCCTTCAACTAAACTCGAAGATTTGACTTGACTAAATTGGCTGATTCTGGGATAAATCACTTTTGAACCTCGTTTGTATTTGGCTTGTATAATATTGTGCCACAATATAATATGAGGTTCTTTTGTCAAGAACTATTTTTAGCTATCTTCCTGTGTCCCAGAAGATTAGACATGTGGGAAAGATCAGTTGCTTACTTGATCAACACCATCCTGATGGCGCCTGTCTCATTGCCCAGTTGCAGTTGGAAGAAATAGATCCCGCTTTCCTTTAGGTTGAAGGCTTCGGGGGTGACAGGCAGTTCATGGTCCCCGCTTCCGAGGGAAAAGTTGTGTTCGGCAAGCTTGCGCCCCCTTAGGTCGTAAACGCTGATCCGGCAATTCTCTTCCGCTTTGGTTGTGGCGATCTCGAGAATGGCGGAACCCCGGAAGGGATTGGGATAAAATCTCAACCCAAGGGAGGGAACGGGCACTGCATCCTCATCAATTGAAACAATTATCACCGTCACGGTCTCGGTGGGTTCTGAATAATTGTCACCATAGCGGGCTTTGAGGTAGAATTCATAGTTACCGCCCGTCAGGTTGGTGATATCGTGGGTGAGGACATCTCCGGCCACAACCTGGGCCAGTTCCCCGTTCATATAGATGTAGTAACCATCGGGATCCATATACAGGGAGGGCGGCAGCCAATCCAACCGGACTCCGTCGGGAGGCAGCAAAGTGGCCGTCAGTCCGCGCGGAGCGGGATATTCCATTCCCAGGCTGCCATTGGCGTTGATCCGCATGGCGTAGATGTCCATGTTGTTGAATCCCTGTTCCCAAGCCAGCACGGCCCAGCCTTCCGGGTGGACGGCATGATCGAAGTGGTACTTGGTATCGCCGGTACTGGCTATGACAGTCGGCCCTTCCGGCCAACCTGAGTTTCCGGAAGAATCCCAGCAGGCCGCACCAAGGTTGTCGCCGCCAAATTCATAGAGGCAGACAGCTCCCTGGGCCGTGTAATAAGCGCCGACCGTGCTGGCCTCTGCCACACCAAGATCCATGAAAACAAATCCGGTGTCGCCCCAGAGCCTGTTTCCTGAAAAATCAAGCATTTGCCTGGCCAATCCGGCTTGATTCTGGTTGGCGTCGGTGATCCTGTAAAAAGCATAAACGCGCTCATTAACGGTATCCACAGCCAGTTTGGGGTAATACTGCTGGTTGACGGGGTCAACGGATATCAGTGCACCGTTGGCCGGCATGGTCACGCTGCCAGCCACAGTCACCCTTTGAGCGTAAACATCCTGGTCCATGTCCACCTCCCTGTCCTCATACCAAGCCAGGATCGCGCCTCCGGCTCCGTCTGATTCAAAGGGTATGAGCTGATGCCAGGCAGGAAGTCCTCCGGCATTGGTGATCACCGTGTTCCAGAGCTGTTGTCCGTCCGGAGTGTATTTGGCAACGTAAACATGGCGGTTTGGAGACCAGAAAGGACCAGTATCATGGAAATATTTGAGGAGGATGTTGTCACCATCCGCCTGAGTGATCTGCGGCCAAGTGTAGCTTCCTTCGGTAGGCACGAGCGTGATCCCGTTATCCCCCCAAAGTTTCTGGCCAGCGGCACTCAAACGGTTGAAGGCGATCGTTGTATTCGCAGGCCCCAACCTCTGCCAGGCCGCGTAGCTGCTGTTGTCGGAGGAATTGAACAGCACTGGTGACATGTTTCCATAATCGGTGCTGGTGTCCAGGGACAAGGCGACCCCGTCCGCGCCCCAAGCAAAGGTGCCCGCGGAACTGATCTTGTAGGCCACCACGTTGTTGGTTCCGGCACTGCGGATATCTTGGAAAACGATCACGGCGTTGCCGTCGTTATCTACGTCCAGATCATATTCGGTGAGCCAGCTCATCTGCGAGTGATCGCTCACCATGAGTCCCTCGGGGGCGGTCCAGAGCGCTTCTCCGGCCGGGGATAAAAGCTGCAGCCAGACTTTGTAGCTGCCGCTACTGTTGTCGAAACGGCAGAGGTAGGTATTCCCATTGGGAGCGATCGCCACCTTGGGCATCACTTGTTCACCGGTGAAACCGGCGATGAGGTTGGGTGACTGGGGATCGGAGCTCCACTGAGCCAGGAGGCTTGTAAGTAACACACTGGCAAGTATGACGATAATTGTTCTTTTCATAACACACCTCGGGATGGTCTTTTGGGTAATTTTGCCCAGGGGTTAGATCGAGTCAAGGATTATTTTTAGTTTTAGTATTAGAAATCGTGTGGCAAAAATGCCACCAACGGCCAAAGCCGTGTCATTGGGTCAAAAAACCCAGTCCCGGCGGATCACTTTGAAAGTGTAAAGGATGGTTTTATCCAGCTTGAAGAGTTCGGCCAGGACATCGTAAAGCGCTGGACTGGCGAGGCTTTTTTGTAGCCAAAGCGAGTTGCTGCGCCACTCCCACGCCACCACGATCGATCTCAGATCATAGCTCTTGGAACGGGTAGCCGTGCTTTTGGTGAATATCCTTTCTGTTTCCGCGGCAAAGGCGTCCAGCTCTTTTTTAGCCTGGCCGAGATGCTGGTACAGGAATTCCACTTCGATCCATTCTCCAATTGGCAGTGCGGCCTTGCCCGCCAGCTCCTCACTTTTGAGGATCCTGAAATCAGGGATCTTTGCCTGGCTTAGCCCTGCGATGATCTCGTCCCCAGGATGCTTGCCATGAAAGGAAATGTCGAAGAATTCGCACTGGCTTTCCACACCCAGGGGCAGCGGCGGAGACAAACTCACCTTGGGATGGGGGGAGAAACCCTGGGTGAAAACCGTGTCCAGCGGGGCTTTGGAAATGAGGCGGAAAAGCATGCGCATCCAGTCCAGATGCGAGATGAAGCGCAGGATGCCAGTCCTTGAGTACCAGATCCGGTGGCGGTACTGGATCTTGCCGGAACTGGGTTTAAAGCTCAATTTGGTTTTGGCTGGGATAGACTCGACATTGGATACTGTGGGCGCATAAACAGTTTGCAGATCCTCCCCGCAAACTCCGCATTGGCCGCATACTTCGCGGCAGTCGGGAGTGGGTTCCGCTCTCTGGGCTTTTTTCCATTCACCAAGCAGAAATTCCCGCGCTACCCCAGTGTCGACGAAATCCCAGGGCATTGGCGCGGACGGGTCGCGCTCCCGCAGATACTGATGCAAATCAATCCCACGCTCGGCCAGGGCTTGTGACCACTTTTGCCAATCGAAGCATTCGTGCCAACCGTCAAAACGCGCTCCCAGCCGCCAGGCTTGGAGCAGTACTTCCCCGCACAGTTCGTCGCCGCGGGAGAAAAAAGCTTCCAACACGGACGCTTCGATGGTGTGATACTTGATCTTGACCCGGCGCTGACGGGAAAGGCTTTGCTTGATGAACAGGCAGCGGCGTAGTAGTTCGGCTGCCGGTAGCATGGCTGCCCATTGAAAGGGAGTGAAGGGTTTGGGCACAAAAGGTGAAAGCGTTACATTAACTTGCATTCGCTTACCTCCTGCCGCAGAGATCTTTTCAATCAGGTCTACAATACCCTGGACATCCTCATCCGTCTCACTGGGAAGGCCCAGCATGAAATAGAGCTTGACCTTTTGCCAGCCGAGCTCGAGGGCTGTTCCCACCCCGGCCAGGATCTGCTCTTCCGAAAGGTTCTTGTTGATGACGTCGCGCAGTCTGGTTGTACCTGCCTCCGGCGCGATGGTCAGACCTTCCCTCCCCAGTTCGCGCATTAGGTCGATGGTTTTTGCGTCCAGGCTGTCCACACGCAGGGAAGGCAGCGAAATGTGCGTTTTATCCGTATCTAAAGAGACCAGCAAGCCGTCCAGCAATTCGCGGAGACGGCTGTAATCGCTGCTGGAAAGGGAAAGCAGGCCCGCTTCGTCCCAACCGCTTTCCCGGATCTCGGCAACAAGTTTGTTGTTGATCTCTGTGGAAGCCCGTTCCCGCACCGGACGGTAGAAATAGCCGGCATGGCAGAACCGGCAGCCGCGGGAGCAGCCGCGCATGATCTCGGCCACGCATCTGTTGTGCGTAGATAACTGCCAGGGAAGCAGTTGAGGCTCGTGAGTTAAAGTAAAATCTCCAAACTTGGCAAACTTGCGGGACCTGAGTTTCCAACCCTGTTGTATCTGGCTCAGATGCAGAACAGGAACAAAACAGCTGTCCAGGTTGGCGAGTACTTCCAGGCGAATTCTTCTCTCGGGATGTGCACTGAAGATCTCCGCGATCTCCTGGATCCCTTCCTCCGCCTCGCCAATGAAGAAGACATCGATGAAATCCGCCAGGGGAAGCGGGTTGGTGGCACAAGGCCCGCCTGCCATGACGATCGGGTGCTGTTCTTCCCTGTCTTTGGCCAGCAGGGGAATTCCCGCCAGATCGAGCGTTTCCAGTACATTGGAAAAAGTCAGTTCACTTTGCAGGGTGATGCCCAGCAGGTCGAAATCCAGGATGGGCCGACGGCTTTCGATCCCAAACAGGGGAATTCCCTCTCGCCGCATGATCTGGATCATGTCCAGCCAGGGAAGGTAGCAGCGATCGGCCATGAGGCCAGGGAGCCGGTTGATGATGGAATAGAGTATCTTCAGCCCCAGATGCGAGATCCCGACCTCATAAACGTCGGGATAGGCGAAGCAGAAATTGACCGGCTGGAAAGGCTTGCGGACGGCGTTGATCTCGTGGTCGAGATAGCGGGAAGGTTTGGCCACCAGAGGCAGCCAGGGTTCAATGACGATGGGATCCATGGCGTTACAGCGAGCGGATGAGGATGTTCACCTTATGCCGGTCGCCCCAGCGGATCAAAGATTGACAGGCAGGGTCGTCTTGCAGGTGGGCATAGTTGGGATCATCCAGATCGGGTTTTTTGGCCAGTTTGTCGCTGAAATCTTCCAGGGTGTCCTGATAGCGGCATTCCTGCAGGTAAAACCTGTCTCCGGGCTTCAGCAGGGGCTGGATGCGGGCAATGTCGTCCCAGGTAAAAAGCAGTTCGAAGAAGGTGGTGCGAAACTCGTATTCTATGCCGCTGGCGCGGAGGATGTCCATGCTGCGGAGGATTTCCCGAGACTGGAAATCGCTGCGCGTGATCACTGGATAGAGATCCAGCGGGGCTTTGACGTCCATCGCCCAGTAGTCCACCAACTCCTTGTCCACCAAGGTATTGATCATTTCCGGATTAGAGCCGTTGGTGTCCATCTTGACCAAAAAACCCATGTCTTTGAGTTTCCGGGTAAATCTGACCAAGTCAGGCTGGCAGGTTGGTTCCCCGCCTGTGATAACCACGGCTCCCAGCTTGCCCCGGCGCCGTTTGAGGAAACTGAGCACCCGGTTCGTCTGCCAAGTGATGGAAAAGCGAGCGGGATCGACCAGTTCGGGATTGTGGCAATAGGGGCAGCGGAAATTGCAGCCCTGGGTAAAGACGATCGCCGCCAACTGGCCCGGATAATCAAGCAGAGAAAATTTCTGGAAACCTCCGATCTTCATCTTTTGCAAGCTGTCACAGGACCTGGTGCTGTTTGTCCGGGCCGGGATCGGGGGCCTTGGACTTGCTGCTCTTGATCGGATCGAAAGTGGTGCGCAACTTGAATTCGGCCTTCTTGCCCTCATTCCACTGCGAAACAGGACGGAGGTATCCGACTATGCGGGAAAACACTTCAGTCGTCTTATGGCATTTGGGGCAGACAGGCTGCTCCCCGACCAGATATCCGTGTTGCGGACAGATGCTGAAGGTGGGCGAAAAGGTGAAATAGGGCAGGCGGTAGTTGTTGCAGATCGTGCGCACGAGCTTTTTGATGCTTTCGCCGTGCTCGACCCGTTCTCCGCCGAAGATGTGCAGCACCGTGCCGCCGGTGTATTTGACCTGGAGGTCGTCCTGCATGTCCAGCACTTCGAAGATATCGTCGGAGAAGTTGACCGGCAACTGCGAACTGTTGGTGTAGAAAGGCGTATCGGCCTGGCAGTTGGCGCTGATGATGTCCGGAAAGAGTTTCTTGTCCAGGATCGCCAGCCTGTAGCTAGTCCCCTCGGCCGGTGTGGCTTCCAGGTTATAGTTGCATTCCGCCTCTTCCTGGATCTCGACCAGGCGGGCGCGCAGGTATTCCATGACCTTGAGGGCAAAATTGCGCCCCTCGTCACTGCCCAGGTTTTTGCCCAGGAAATTGAGGCTGGCTTCGTTCATGCCGATGATGCCGATGGTGGAGAAATGGTTTTTCCAATACTGGAGAAAGCGGTCGTAGATCTTGCTCAGATAGAAGCGGGTATAGGGATAGAGGCCGTTCAGGGTGTAGCGCTCGAGGATCTTGCGCTTGATCTCCAGGCTGTTCTTGGCGGTGGTGAGGGCATTTTCAAGCAGGGCGAAGAACTCCTCCTCGCTATGAGCGCGATAGCCAATGCGAGGCAAATTGAGGGTCACCACTCCAATTGAGCCGGTGAGGGGATTGGCGCCAAACAAGCCGCCGCCCCTGGCTTCCAGCTTGCGGGTGTCCAAACGCAGGCGGCAGCACATCGAACGGGCGTCATTGGGATCGAGGTCGGAATTGACAAAATTGGAAAAATAGGGGATGCCGTATTTGGCTGTGGCTTCCCAAAGGTACTTCAGGCCAGGGTTTTCCCAGTCGAAATCCTTGGTGATGTTGTAGGTGGGGATGGGAAATGTGAAGACGCGGCCTTTGGCGTCGCCTTCGATCATCACTTCCAGAAAGGCCTTGTTGATGATGTCCATCTCCGCCTGGAAATCCTGATAGGTGAGCTCCTGGGGCTCGCCGCCGATGATCACGGGCTGGTTCTTGTAGATGTCCGGAGGATTGAGGTCCAGCGTGATGTTAGTGAAGGGAGTCTGGAATCCCACCCGGGTGGGCACGTTGATATTGAAGACAAACTCCTGCAGCGCCTGCTTCACCTCTTCATAGCTGAGCTTGTCATAGCGGATGAAAGGCGCCAGCAGGGTGTCAAAGTTTGAAAAGGCCTGCGCTCCGGCTGCCTCGCCCTGCAGGGTGTAAAAGAAATTGACGATCTGGCCCAGCGCGCTGCGGAAATGCCTGGCGGGGGAGCTTTCCACCTTGCCCTCGGCACCGCAGAATCCCGTCACCAAGAGGTCCATCAGGTCCCAGCCGACGCAATAGACCGAAAGCTGGCCCAGGTCGTGGATGTGGATGTCTCCCTCCACATGGGCCCTGCGGATCTCGGGAGGGTAGATCTTGTTCAACCAGTAGGTCTTGCTGACCTCTGAAGCAATGTAGTTGTTCAAACCCTGGAGGGAGTAGGCCATGTTCGAGTTTTCGTTCACCTGCCAGTCGAGCTTTTCCAGATATTGGTCGATCAGCTGCACGCCGCCGGTGGAAAACATTTCCCGGATGCGGGCATGCTGGTCCCTGTAGATGATATAGGCTTTGGCGGATTTTTTATAAGGAGAGGCCAGCAGCACTTCCTCGACGATGTCCTGGATGCGCTCCACCTCAGGAATGTCCACGTTTATGATCTGCCTGGCCAGGTTCACCACCCTCTGCGTCAGCACCTCGGCGATGTCCCCGTCAAATTCTGAAGTGGCCTCGCCAGCTTTCTGGATGGCGCGGACTATCTTTTGCTTATCGAAATTGACAATGTTCCCGTTTCGTTTTCGAATTTTCGAAAACATCAAAACCTCCCTTGAACCTCATATCCATAAATTTATTAATTTTCAAACAAATACAAATCAGCAGTGGAGATCGGCACTTGCCAATACAACGCTGTGAAGTTCATTAAAATAAGAAGTTATGATTTCTGTCAAGCTAAAGTTTGGATTTTTTTCATCTCGCCTCAACCCCAAGCACTTCGCCCTCAAGATCCATTATGGGAATCCATATCTAAGGTCAACCATTTCCCCTTTTTACTCCATTGTAAGACCAGCGTTTTATCCCCGCCTTTTCCCCCTTAAGCCTGGCTCACCCGCCTCCCGTGCGCCTCCCCCCGAGTAACCGCCAAACGGGCGGGTAGTCGGCGGGCAATATGCGGGCAACGAACCAGTCAGGAAAAAGGGCGTGTTGATCGGGTGATAATGTGCTTTTGCAGGCAAGCTTTGAGGGTCCCTGCGATACGGGGATCGAGGATGGTCTGTGGTGGGAAAATGCAGAAATTTTCAAAAAAGCGCATTTTCTTCTTGACAAGAATCACGCCATGTCATATACGCACCACAGGATGTCAAAAAAAGTCATTAAATGTCAAAAACAACGCAGAACAGCAGTTGCCAGAGCAGTTGGCCCAGCGCTTTGAGCCTGGCCAGCAACAACTTGTAAACAAGGTCGGAAAGAATGTCAGGTCCTTTTATTGGTTTTTCGGAAAACGCGGTGCACAACCAGCGGGTGATCATCCCCGCCGCCTTCAAGCGGAAATTTTCGGAAGAATCCCGCCGTACGGTCGTGATCACCGTGGGACCCTCAAATTCGATCGCCCTCTACCCTCTTGATTCCTGGGTGGCCACCCTGGACAAGCTTGCCAGCGGGGACGAGACCCATCAACGCTTCAGGACCCGCCTGATCGATTGCGCGGTCGTGGAAGCCGAACTGGAAGGCCCCGGTCGGGTGCGCATCCCGGAAAAGCAACTCGCCGAAGCCGGGATCAAAGACAGCGTCATCGTGAAGGGCGAAATGCATTACATCAGCCTCTGGAACCCAGATGAATACTACAAAAAGCGTGCCCAGAACATGGAAGACAACCTCCGGGAATACGACACGAACATCTACCAGGTGACAGGAAAATGAAGAGCTATCACACTCCCGTCCTCTCTGAGCAATGCGTGGGATACCTGAATCCCCATTCGGGCGGGGTGTATGTGGACGCGACTTTGGGAGGCGGAGGCCACAGCCTGGCGATCCTGCAAAAATGCCCCGACATCCATCTCTTCGGATTTGACCAGGACGATGAAGCGATCAAACGTTCCCAGGACATGCTGAAAGATTTTGCGGACCGGCTCGAAGCCATCAAGGCCAATTTCTCGAGGATGCGGACCGAACTGGCCTTGCGCAAGGTGAAGGCGATCGACGGGGTCATCTTCGACCTGGGCGTTTCGTCCCACCAACTGGACACACCGGAACGCGGTTTCAGCTTTGACAATGAAGCCCCTTTGGACATGCGGATGGACCGCTCCCAGGATTACACAGCCGCGGATGCCGTCAACGGGCTTTCCCAGGCTGAATTGACCAGGATCTTCAAAGAATACGGCGAGGACCCCAACGCGACCCGGATCGCCAGAAAGATAGAGGCCAAACGCGCCAGCGATCCGATCAAGACGACCGGAGACCTGGCCAGGATAATCGAGTCCGCCGTGGGTGCAGGCACCAAGGAATCGCTCAAGACCAAGGTGCGGATATTCCAAAGCCTGCGCATTTTCGTGAATTTTGAGCTTGAGGTGCTGGAGCCAGCCCTGACGGACGCGATCAACATCCTCAAACCGGGTGGCCGGATCGTTGTGCTAAGCTACCATTCCCTGGAGGACAGGGTGGTGAAGCACATCTTCCGTTCCGCCGCAACGGGCTGCGACTGCCCGACCCAGGTGCTTGACTGCGTCTGCGGCAAAAAGAAAAAACTGCAACTTCTGAATAGAAAGCCGCTGACCGCCGATCCGGCCGAAGTGGAACAAAACGTTCGTTCTCGCAGCGTGAGATTGCGCGCTGCCGAGAAGATCAAGGGGGAATGATGAGAGGAAAATTTGCCATACTGGCTCTCTTTGCCATCGGAATCGGCTTCCTTAATTTCTGGAACGCCCACAAGATAGTCCACCAGACCCGCGAACTGGCCAAACTGGAAACGGCCCATGCCGCGGAAAAGAACATCAATACCGAACTGAGGGTCGAGCACGACGACCTGCGCAGCGGCAAGCACATCGCCAGCCTGGTGCGGGTCGAGCTCAACAACTCTCTGCCGCGGGAGCAGCAGGGCAAGATAATCTATGTTCACGAACCGGCAGACAGCAAAGACGAGGCAAACTATTGCATAATCGACCTGTTCGCGTCCAAGGCCCAGGCGAAGGAAGTTCAAATCCTGTTGGACTGATCCATGCGTTCGCGCTATCTGTTTTTGGTTTTCATTTTCGGCCTGGCCACCCTGGTCTGGTCGATCTACCTTTTCAGCCTGCAGATCTTCGATCCCTTCAACCTTGCGAACGACAGGCTTGTCCGCTATACCCCGACCAAAGAACAGCTCACCCCCACGCGGGGCTCGATCTATGACGCCAAGGGCGACCTGCTTGTAAGTTCCATCAGTTATTACCAGATCGACATCGACCGCAACGCCGTGAGCAAATGGGCCGATGGCGAGGGCATCGGACTGAACAAGGCCTACGACATGATCAGCCAGGCGATCGGAAACAACTGCTCAGTCAAGCCCGAGCAGGTCAAAAAACGCCTGACCATGAACGACCGGCTCAATTCCATCCAGATCACCAACCGGGTGCGCGAGATGGAACTGGAACGAATCATCCGGGCATTTTCGGATGAGGACCTGCCTGGCCTGATCCACAGCTTTTCGTCGATGCGGCGCATCTATTCGCGCGGGATCCAGGCGGCCCGTCTGCTTGGCTCCGTGCAGGCGCTTTCCGACGGCTATGACCCAGAAACGGGCAGCAAATCGCTTTATCAGCTCCGCGGCATCAATGGGATCGAAGCCACCCACGATAAGTATCTGGCCGGAGAATACGGCTGGCGCGAAGTGGTCTACGACGCGCGCCACCGGCGCGTCCCCTATCCCAATTTGCATGAAAAGCCCTCGCAGGATGGCTATAACCTGCATCTGACCATCGACGCCAATATCCAGGAGATCGTGGAAAACGCCCTCTACGAGGGATTGAAGAAATACCGGGCCAAAAACGCCGGGGCCATCGCCATGGACCCCAACACAGGCAGGATCATCGCCATGGCCGGAGTTTCCGCTTCCGACAACAATATCGATCCCGGCCTCGTGCGCGTGCAATCAAACATTCCAGTCAGCTTCATGTTCGAGCCTGGCTCAACCATGAAACCACTCACCATGCTCCCCGCCCTGGAAAAGAACCTGATACGGCCAAACGAACAGATTCCCTGCGGCACCTACCAGATCGGCAAACGCACGATCCGGGACACTCATGTCTACAATACCCTGCGCCCCGTGGACATCATCACCAGATCCAGCAACGTGGGCATAGCACGGATCGCCGAACGGATCGGATCCAAGCGCCTTTATGAGAAATTCATCTCTTTGGGCTACGGCCAGAAAACCGGTCTGAACCTTTATGGCGAAAGCAGCGGGATCTTTGCCAAGCTCGAAAACTGGGACGGCTACATGCTGCATTCCCTCTCCTTTGGCCAGGCCATATCCGTCACCGCCCTGCAGCACGCCACCGCCTTCTGCGCTGTCGCCAACGGCGGCAAGATCGTCAAACCCTATGTGCTGGAATATGTTACGGATAGCACGGGTAGGGTTGTGGAACGCTTCGAACCCGAGGTCCTGCGCCAGGTGAGCAGCAAGGCGGCCACCGATACAATCCGCCATTACATGCAGGGCGTGGTCGATAACGGGACCGCGCGGCACATCAAGATGGATTACATCAAGGTGGCAGGCAAGACGGGAACAGCGCAAAAGGCCATGGAGGACGGAAGGGGTTATGCCAGCGGCAAATACAATTCCGTATTCGTGGGCATGTTCCCGGCAGACGCGCCCAAGGTCGTGTTGATCGTTTTCTATGACGAACCAATGGTGGGATACCATTATGGCAGCCTGAGCGCCGCCCCCACTTTCAAAAAGATCGTTGAGGACATGCTGTTCATGCCCAACAGCAATCTGATCGCGTTTGACGAGCGCTTGATCCAGAGTTCCCTGAAAATGCCGGACCTGCGCGGAAAACACATCAATCAGGCTCAGGCGATCCTCAATCAATACGGATTTTCCTACAACATAGAAGGCCCCGACGAATCATCCGTGGTCGTGGACCAATTCCCCAAACCCAATGTTTCGGTCGATCCAAGCCATTTGGTGACTCTAAGGATCGGAATCAGCGCCGAACAAGCCGAGCCCGTCGTCGTGCGGGGCGAGATGCCCGACCTCTGCGGCCTGACCCTGCGCAGGGCTATGCAGGTCGCCGCCCGGGAAAACATCGCCCTCAAGGTCAAAGGCTCAGGCATAGTGCGCAGGCAGTCCATCCAGCCCGGTTCCCGCGTCACCAACCACGCCACCTGCGTGATCGAGGCCTCCCTATGAAGGCTGGCGATATCATTCGCATCCTGCAGAAACACGGGCTTTTCCTCGAAAGCCAGGGTGTGGAAGAAGATACCCCCCTCAGCGGAAAGGTCTGCGTGGACAACCGCGAGCTGCAAGAAGGGGATATCTTCATCTGCATCAAAGGTTTGAACAATGATGGGCACAGCTTCATTGGAGATGCCAGGGCCAGGAAGGCCGCGCTGGTGATCTGCGAAGACCCCTTTATCGACCTACTTCCCTCGATCAGGGTCACCGACAGCAGAAAAGCCACAGCCCTCCTGGCCAAACTTTATTGGCACGATCCCAGTTCCCGCTTCCGGCTGGTCGGGATCACCGGAACGAACGGCAAGACCACAACTTCCCTGCTGTTGTTCCGAGCTGTGCGGGAACTCGGCTTATCCGCAGGCTGGATCGGCACCCTGGGCTACGAGATCAACGAACGGCATTTCGCCACCCAGCACACCACGCCCGACATCCTTGAGCTGAACCGGATCTTTGCGGACATGGCCGACCAGGGCGTCAAATACTTGTTCATGGAAGTTTCCTCCCACGCGCTCGCTTTGGACAGGGTTTACGGGATCGAATTCGACTATTGCCTGTTCACAAACCTCAGCCGCGAGCATCTGGATTTTCACAGCAGCATGGAGGATTATGGCGCCACGAAAATGAAGCTCTTCGAAGGCTCGGTCGGGCACAAATCCATAGCCCTGATCAACACTGACGACAGCTATGGCCGGCACATCTTTGATGATTTGCGGCAAAGGGAGGCCTTCGTTTTCTCTGTCGGCAACACTGAGGCCGATTTCCTCATCCGGACCGATCAGCCCTCCCATCAAGCCTCTTGGGAGCAAAGCCGATTCACTCTGCAATGCCGGGAGGGAGCGATCAACATCCGCTCGCCCCTGATCGGCAGATTCAACATCTCAAACCTCGCGCTGAGCGCGGCGGCCATGAACCTCATGGGCTTCGAGAAGCGCCAGATCGAGCAGGTGCTGAATTCCGTGCAGCCTGTGCGGGGCAGGTTTGAGCGAATCTCCAATGACCGCGGGATCGGCGTTTTCATCGATTACGCCCACACCCCGGACGCCCTGGAAAACGTGCTGCGGGCCAGCCGCGCTCTGGAGCATAGACGGATCCTTTGCCTGCTGGGCGCTGGCGGCGACCGCGACTCCGGCAAGCGCCCCCTGATGCTCAAAGCCGCCCTCCAGTTTTCCGATGCCGTGATCATCAGCGACGACAATCCCAGGAGCGAAAACCCCAATGACATCATCCGCGAGATGGTCACCGGCAGCGAATTCTGGCTGCCCTGGTGGATAATCCGCGACCGGCGTGAGGCCATTCGGGCCATTTTAAGGCTGGCTCAGCCGGGAGACGTTGTCCTGATCTGCGGCAAAGGCCATGAGACCTATCAGGAGATCGAGGGTGTGAGGCACCATTTCGACGATGCCGAGGTCGCCCGAGATTACCTGGCTGAAGTTCCCTCCCTGGAAAATGATGATCTGGCCCTCCCTGTGGACCGGCTGATGCTGGAACTGCTGTTTGGTCTGCCAGGAGGTGAAAATCCTGGTTATCAACCGCCCCAGACCTTAGTCAGGATATCCACGGACAGCCGGACGATCCAGCCCAATTCCATCTTTTTCGCCCTTAAAGGCGCCAATTTCGACGGACACGACTTTCTCGGCCAGGTCCTTAGTGATAGCTCCATCCTGGGAGTTGGCCAGAACGACTCATACAGCCAAAGTAACTATCTTAAGGTACCCGACAGCTTGCAGGCCATGGCCAGCCTTTTCCGGAAATACCTTTTGATGTTCGACGTTTACAAGATCGCCCTCACCGGCAGCACGGGCAAGAGCAGCACCAAAGAGTTGCTATCCGCCGTATTATCCGCCCACTCCCCCACCCTGAAGACCCAGGCCAACGAAAACAACCTGATCGGGCTCTGCCAGACGATCGGCAGGATCAGGCCCGAACACAGATTCGCCATTTTTGAGCTGGGCACCAACGCCTTTGGTGAAATTGCCGCGCTCAGCGACGTTTGCGCCCCCGACGCCGGCATCATCATCAACATCGGACCCTCCCATCTGGAATTTCTGAAAGACGAGAACGGAGTGTACAAGGAAAAGATCACCCTCTTCAACCGGCCCCTGGATATCAGGCTGTTCGACGCAGACGACCCCAGATTCGAAAGCTTCAAGGCCAGCGGAAAAGGCGTGGGCTTTGATGAACAGGCCGATTTTCGCGTTGGCGACGTCTCCTGCGACGACCAGAGTTGCTGTTTCACCCTGAATTCGGAGAACTACTTTGTCCCGCATCCCGTTCCCTATTTCGCCAAGAACGCCTCCTTCGCGATTGCCATGGCGCTGCACAAAGGCCTTTCTACTGAAAAGATCAGGCAGGCCCTGGCAACTCCGGTCCTTCTGGACATGCGCCTGCAACTTGAAAGACACGGAGACCGGTTGCTTTTGGCTGATTGCTACAATGCCAATCCGGTTTCCATGCAGAGCGCGATCGAATACTGGCACAGGCTGGAACCGGATAAGGAACATTTCGCCATCCTCGGTGATATGCTGGAACTGGGCGCATCCGCGGAAATGTATCACGACATGATTGGCACCATCCTATCGGAACAAGGCTACGACGACCTGATCACCGTCGGCGACCTGGCCAGGCGATATCACGGACAGGACAATCCCTTGCCTGCCTGTCACTTCCAAAATGTGGAGGAACTCCTCTCCACCGAAATTTTGCGGTCCCTTCCGTCCGGTGCTGTGATTCTGGTCAAGGGATCGCACTCCATCCATCTGGAAAAGCTCCTGCCCCTGCTAAGAAAGGAGATCTGATAATGCTTTACCACCTACTCTACCCTCTGGCCAAATACAGCATCGTCTTCAACGTGATGCGCTACATCACTTTCCGTTCGATCGGGGCGTTCCTCACCGCTTTGATCTTCACCCTGTTCCTGGGGCCTTCCATCATCCGCCTGCTAAAGAAAAAATCCGCGGTGGAAACCATCGACAAGGATACCCCGGAAAAACACCGCAGCAAAGCCGGAACCCCGACCATGGGGGGCTTGATCATCATCTTTGCCCTGCTGCTATCCTCTCTGCTCTGGAACGACCTGGGCAACCGCTCCATCCTGATGATGTATCTCACCACATTCTGGCTGGGAGTTTTCGGTTTTCTGGACGACTATCTGAAGAATTTTGTCAAGGCGGTGAAAGGCTTGCTGCCCCGCTACAAGCTCTGGGGGCAAATCAGCGTGGGCCTGATCCTGACCCTGGCCATCTACTACAGCAGCAGCGCGGCGGAAAATGTCTCCGCCATCCAGATCCCCTTCCTGAAAAACACTTTCATCGAGTTGGGATGGGTGTTCATTCCCTTGATAGTGTTATACATAACAGGGATCTCCAATGCCGTGAACCTCACCGACGGCCTGGACGGCCTGGCCGCAGGGGTGATGATCTTCTCCGCTTTGGGGCTGGGCGTGATGAGCTATCTCAAGGGCAATTTCGTCACCGCCGGATACCTGAACCTGGAATTCATCCCCACGGCTGGAGAACTCACCGTTTTCATCTCCGCCCTGATCGGCACCCTGATCGGTTTCTTATGGTTCAACGCCCATCCCGCCGAAGTTTTCATGGGCGACACCGGCTCGCTCACATTGGGAGGCATCCTGGCCGTGATCTCCGTACTGCTCAAGGAACAGATCTTCTTTCTGATCATCGGCTTCCTGTTCGTGAGCGAAACCCTCTCCGTCGTCATCCAGCGCGGCTGGTTCAAACACACCAAACGCAAGTTCGGCCAAGGCCGGAGGGTCTTCCTCTGCGCCCCCTTGCATCATCATTTTGAGCTCAAAGGCATCCATGAATCCAAGATCGTCATCCGTTTTTGGATCATCGCCATCCTCCTGCTGGCCGTGGGACTCAGCACGATCAAGCTGCGCTGAGGGATAACCAGATGTTTGATCCGAAGAAGAAATACGCTGTGTTGGGACTGGCCCGAAGCGGGATCGCCGCCGCCAACAAGATCAGGGAACTGGGCGGAAGCGCCTTCCTGAGCGACATCCAGCCCCAGGAAAAGTTCAATAACGCCGAAGAACTGCTGCGCGATTTTGACTGCGAATTCGGCGGCCACACAGAGCGCCTGTTTGAGAGTGATGTCTGGATCGTGAGCCCCGGCATACCTTTGGACCTGCCCATCATCCAGGAAGCCCGGAAAAAGGGCATCATCCTCATCAGCGAGATCGAATTCGGCTTCCAGATCAAGGCCAAAGACAGCCGCGTGATCGCCGTGACGGGGTCCAACGGCAAAAGCACCACCGCCTCCCTGATCCACCATACCCTCAAGAACATGGGCTATCAAAGCATCCTGGCCGGAAACATCGGCTCAGCCTTTTGCGCCCATCCCATCCAGGAACCCGGGCTGGATTTCATCGTTTTGGAGGTCAGCAACTTCCAACTTGACCTGATCCACACTTTCCGCCCGGACGTGGCCGTGCTGCTCAACATCACCCCAGACCACATGAACCGCTATGCGAGTTTTGAGGACTACACCAGTTCCAAGTTCCGCATCTTTGAGAACCAGACCGCGGAGGACACCGCCGTCGTCTGCATCGATTCGGATCCCGTGGCTGCCCATCTGAACAAGATCAAGGCAAACTTGAGGCGCTATTCTTTGGAGAAATCGCCCCCGGATTGCGAAGCCTGGCTGAACCGCGACTCCATCCAGATCGGACTGCGCCACAAACTGCCGGTGGCAAACCTGAAGATCAAGGGCCCCCACAACCATGCCAACGCCATGGCGGCCTTGCTGGCGGTGGAAGCCCTCACCCACGATTTGGCCCTGGCAATGGAGTCTGCTCTCAGTTTTACCCCCCTCACTCACCGGCTTGAATATGTGGCCACCGTCAACGGGATCCTTTTCTACAACGATTCCAAGGCCACCAACACCGATTCTGTGAAATCCGCCCTGACCTCTTTCGAAAAGCCCATCCGCGTGATCATGGGCGGTTCGGACAAGGGCGAAGATTTTACCGTGCTGGCCCCCCTGCTGCAGAAATGGGCCCAAAAGGTCTATCTCACTGGCGACACAATGGAGAAAATGCGTGAAGCCTGGCAAGGCCAGGTGGAACTGGCCTGCATTGACGATTTTGAACAGTGTATCCGCGCGGCTTTCGCGGATTCCGCGGCCGGGGACATCATCGTCCTCTCCCCCGCCTGTGCCAGTTTCGACAAATTCCGGAATTACGAACACCGTGGCGAAGCCTTCAAAGAGATAGTGCGCCGCCTGACGGAAGAACATGAAAAAGAATAGAAGCGCCGAATTCATCATCTCCTACGACCATCTGGTTTCCGTGAGCTATCTCCTGCTCTGCCTGATCGGCGTGGTCATGATCCTGGACATTTCATCCATCCAGAGTTCCCTGGTCAATTTCTACACCCACATCGTCTATTTGGGCATTTCCCTGCTCAGCGTCATCCTGGTGCTCTATTTCTTCAATTTGGACAAGCTCCGCCCCCTAAATCCATGGTATATCTACATCACCCTCGCCATCCTGATCCTCGTTCTGGTTAAAGGCCCGGACGTCAATGGCGCCACGCGGTGGCTGAAGGTTGGCCCGATCCGCTTCCAGCCGAGTTTTATAGCCAGAATGGCCTTGATCTTCTACTTCGCGGGTTTTCTGGATAAGAAACACGACAAGATCCGCAGCGCCAACCTCAAGGAATTCGCCGCCGATTTCGCACCTCTCATAGTCTACACAGTGTTCATCTTCGTCCTCATCATCATGGAAAAACACCTCAGCACCCTGATCATCGGCGGTGCCACCCTTTTGGGCATGCTGTTCTATGCCGGGGTGCGCAAGAGGCTGATCCTGCTCGTGCTGCTGCTGGGCTTGGTCGCTGGAGCGCTGATCATCACCAGGGGGGACGACTTCCGCTCCGGACGCCTCGAGACTTACAAGGTATACAACCTGTTCATGCGCAACCGGCCGGCACCCGAACGCAACGATGATCAATACCAAGTGCGCGAAAGCCTCACGGCGCTTACCAGCGGATATCTCTTCGGAACTGGAATGGCGCGCGGCCGGGCCAAGCACTATTACCTGCCCGAAGCTCGTACCGACTATATTTACACCGTCATCGGCGAGGAGTTTGGCTTTCTGGGGGCGATAATTGTCCTCGGGCTGCACGCCCTGCTCTTTTTCCGGGCCTTCAAGATCGCCGAGGCGCAGGAAAACCGCTATTACAAATACCTCTGCGCCGGCCTGGCGATGAACATCTTTCTGAACGCGCTGGTCAACACCGGCGTGGCCATCTCGATCCTGCCCTCCACCGGAAACACCCTGCCCTTCATCAGCTATGGCGGAACGGCCCTGCTGGTGGATTCTGTGTCCATCGGCGTTATCCTCAACATCAGCGCCAAACGGAGGCGGATGTGAAAACCGTCCCGGCAGCCCGGCGCTTCGTGATCGGCTGTGGCGGAACCGGCGGACACATCTATCCCGGCATCGCTTTGGCCAGGGAACTCAGCCTAAAGGGCGCGGAGATCCTGTTCATCGGCAATCGCAAGGGCATGGAAGATTCACTTGTGAGGAACGAAGGCTTTGATTTCAGCGGAATCAGGGTGCAAAAACTCTATCGCAGCCTGAGCCTGAGTAATCTGCTCTTCCCTTTCCTGCTGCTTTCCTCAACTCTTTCATCGCTCCGGATCATGCGCCAATTCAGGCCGGACGGGGTGATCTGCACCGGCGGTTTCGTTTCCGGCCCCGTCGCGCTGGCCGCCATCATCTTAAGATTACCTCTCTATTTCCATGAAAGCAACAGCTTCCCGGGCCTGACCACGCGCTGGCTGGCAAAATACACAAGGATCACTTTCATCTCCTTTGCCAAGACCGCCCAGCGCCTGCGTAAAACGAAAACCCTGAATCTGGGCATCCCCCTGGCCGAGAGGAAAACAGCAGAAGAGGTCACAGATCCATCCAAACTCGGTCTCGATCCCGCCAAACCCATACTGCTCGTGACCGGAGGCAGCCAGGGATCGCAGGCGATCAACGCCGCGGTGGCCGGAGCCTTGCCCCAAATTCTGGCCAACGGCCTGCAACTTATCTGGCAAACCGGAAAGTCCTGCTACAAGGAATATTCAGGCAAGTTCTCCAATCAGCCGGGAGTGTTCCTGTTCGATTTTTCGCCCTTGCTCGCTTCCTATTATAAACTGGCCAAACTGGCCCTCACCCGCGCCGGGGCTATGACCCTTTCTGAATTGGAGACGAACCGGTTGCCAGCCATCCTCGTGCCCTTGCCCAGCGCGGCGGAAAACCATCAGTATTACAACGCTTTGGTACAGCAGGAACGCGGCCTCGCCATCCTGCTCAAGCAAAGTGACCTCACACCGCAAAACCTGCTCGATGCAATACACGGCATCCTGGAAAAGCACGCCGGATACATTTTCCGGCTTGGGCAGCTTGCCCCCAACACCGCATCCAGTGACATCACGCGGGCGATCCTGAACGACCTGGACAAGGAGAATAACCATGCTTGGGAAAACTAAGAAGATACATTTCATCGGCATAGGCGGCATAGGCATGAGCGGCATCGCCGAATTCCTGCACAACCAGGGTCTGGAGATCAGCGGATCGGACATGAAGAAGACCGATCTCACCCGCCATCTCGAAGAGATCGGAATCAAGGTGGACGAAGGCCACGACCCCAATCTGGTGAAAGACGTGGACGTGGTGGTCAAATCCTCCGCTGTGAAAGACGACAATCCCGAGATCCAGGCCGCCAAAGCCCTGAAAATACCCGTTATCAGACGGGCGGAAATGCTGGCGGAGATCACCCGCATGAGCTTCAGCATCGGCATTTCCGGCACCCACGGCAAAACGACCAGCACCTCCATGACCGGCCTCGTGCTGGAGGCCGCCGGGCTCGACCCCACCATCATCGTGGGCGGAAAGGTGAAAAACTACGGCTCCAACAACGTCATGGGCTCCGGCAAATACATCGTCGTGGAAGCCGACGAATATGACCATTCCTTCCTCTCCCTCACCCCCTGCATCGCCGGGATCACCAACATCGACACCGACCACCTTGACTGCTACCGCAATCTGGACGACATCAAAGGCGCTTTCACGGAATACGCCAACAAGGTGCCCTTTTTCGGCAGCGTCATCGCCTGCCTCGACGATCCCGGGGTCCAGTCCATCCTGCCCAACGTGCACAAAAAGATCTTCACCTACGGCTTTTCGCGCCAGGCTGACATCCAGGCCCAGAACGTGAAAATGAAGGATTTCGTCGCCGAATACGACGTCCATTACAAGGGCTACAACCTCGGCCACATTGTGATGCAGGTCACCGGCCGCCACAACATCCAAAACTCGCTCCTGGCCGTGGGAATCGGGCTCGAGCTGGACATCCCCTTCAAACACATCCATGCCGGACTCGAGCAATACAGCGGGGTCTACCGCAGGTTTGAGCTCAAGGGTACAGCCGCCGGGATCACCGTCTATGACGATTACGCCCACCATCCCACCGAGATCATTGCCACCCTGGAAGGCTTCAAGGACAGCACCAAACGCCGCATCATCGCGCTCTTCCAGCCCCATCTCTATTCCCGCACGAGGGATTTCCACCAGCAGTTCGGAAACGCCTTCTTCTCCTGCGACTGCCTGATCCTGGCGCCCATCTATCCGGCCCGCGAAGCGCCCATTCCCGGAGTCAGTTCCAAGCTGATCGCCGACGCCGCCATCCAGTCCGGGCACCACCAGGTCGTACTGATCGAAGACAAGCGCGAAATAGTGGCAAAAACATTGGCTATCTTAAAGCCAGATGACATTTTAGTGACGATGGGCGCGGGCAACGTATGGCAGTATGGCGAAGAAATACTGGCCGAGTTGCAGAAATCTGTTGACAAAAACAGTAAAGCAAAAAAACTTAGTAACTTAGAGACCTGACACAGAAAACCACATATTTGGCATTGGATACGTAATGACTATACACGACAACAAGGTAGAGACAAAACAGCGTTCCCGCAAGCGCCGGGGCAGCAGCCGCTATTACCTCTATTTCCTGCTGATCCTCGTCGCTCTGGCCGGTTTGGGCTTTGGGACCTACCATCTGTTGTCGAACGTTCCCTGGTTCAACCTCAAGACAGTCCAGATCTCCGGCAACGCCGCGGTGCCCGACAGCCTGATCCGGTCAGCCGCCATACCCTGTCTGGGGCAGAATCTGCTGGCCATCCCCAAAGGCGAGATTGCTGGGCAAGTCGGCGCGATCGCGAGAGTGAAAAGCGTGAAGGTCACCCCCCGCCTGTTTAGCACCCTGCGCGTCCGGATCCAGGAACGCAAGGGCTGCCTCTACCTGAAAAGCCTCGAGGGCGACCTCTTCCCCGTTGATGAGGAGGGGATCGTTCTGGAGCAGTATGGAGCGGTCTACAATGAGAATTTGCCCATCCTGACCGTACTTTTGAACAACTCTGCCCTGATGCCGGGGGAAAAGCCTGCCAACACCTCTCTGGGCCGCGTTTTGGCCGTCCACAGGCAGATCGCCAGGGAAGCGGCGGATTTCCTGCCCAACATATCCGAGTATTACACGATCGACAACACGGTCTACATCATAGACGCCCGCGACGGCATCCGCCTCATCCCCAGCACGAAAAACCTGGCCCGGCAGTTCGGCCGCTATGAGTTCGTGCGCGAGAACGGCAACGTGGCAGCCAATTCCATCCTGGACCTGCGCTTTGAAAACCAGGTCGTGGTCAAGGCGGGGAGCTGAGCATGAAGCACAACCTCATCACCGCCCTCGACGTCGGCTCCTCCAATATCCGCTGCCTGCTGGCCAAAAGCGCCGGCGGCAAGCTGGAGATCCTGGGCCTTTCCGAAGTTCCCTCCGCTGGCATCGAAAAAGGCATCGTCAAGGACATCCAGGCCGTCTCTGATTGCGTCCGCAAGGCCCTCCGCGAGGTGGAAAGCTCCTCCGGGGCCAAGGCCGCCAACATTTTCACCAACATCACCGGAGAACACATCCGCACCCACGTCGGCGACGGGCGCATCTCCATTCCCACCACCAGCCCCAACGAGCCGGGCGAGATCGACCAGGAACACGTGGACCAGGTGATCGCCGACGCCCGCAACAGCGTCAAGATCCGCCAGGGCTTCGAACGCGCCCAGATCCTGCACGGCATTCCCCAGGGCTATGTCATCGACGGCCAGGACGACATCCGCAATCCAGTGCGCATGATCGGCTTCCACCTCATCACCAAGGTCTACACCATCTTCGCGGACATCACGCCCCTGCGCAATCTGGGCAAGGCGATCGAGCTGGCCGGCTACGACATCGATCCGGATAATTTCGTCCTCAACCACATCGCCATCGCCAACGCCGTACTCAGCGAGGATGAAAGGCGCCTGGGCACCATCCTGGTCGACATCGGCGGCGGCACCTGCGACATCAGCCTCTTCCACCGCGACGTTTTGGAAAAGGTCTTGGTGGTCCCCATGGCCGGTTCCGCGATCACGGAAGACCTCGCCATCGGGCTCAAGACCACGATCGCCAACGCCGAATACATCAAGACCCAGTTTGGGGTTGCCCTGGCCAGCAGCGTCGATCCCCAGGTCGAGATCGATGTGGAAGGCATCAGCGGCCGCGAGGGCACCCGCAAGACCCAATACCTCGTCAGCCACGTGATCCAGCACCGCGTCGAGGAAATGCTCTCCCTCTGCTATGACCGCCTGAAGAACCATTACACCCCGGAACTGGTCACCGCGGGCATCGTCCTCACCGGCGGCAGCGCCAACCTGGGCATGATCGACGCTGTGGCCGAAAACGCCTTCAATCTGCCCGTGAAAGTGGCGACGCCCGATCTCGGCAGCCTCACCGGCACCAGCGGAAGGCTGGAAGACCCGGCTTTCGTTACCGCCGTCGGGCTTCTCCTCCACGCCGCCTCGCTGGACCGCGAGTTCAAGGCCCCGGGCTTCAGGCTCGGCAATCTGGATACGGGCAAATTCAAAGATAAATTCAAAAAAATAATCAAGGACTTTACGACTTAAGTAAAGGGGGAAAACATGATCGAATTTGATGAGAAACCAGCCGTGATCGGCACCAACATCAAGATCTTCGGGGTCGGCGGGGCCGGCGGCAACGCGGTCAACACCATGATCGAGAACGGCCTGGCGGGAGTGGAATTCATCACCGCCAACACGGACATGAGCGACCTCGTCAAGAGCAAGGCCAACATGAAGCTCCAGCTCGGCAAGAAACTCACCCGCGGCTTGGGCACAGGCGCCAATCCCGATCTGGGCGAACGCAGCGCCGAAGAATCCAAGGACGAGATCAAGTCCCACCTCGACGGGGCGGACATGGTCTTCCTCGCGGCCGGAATGGGCGGCGGAACCGGCACCGGGGCTGCTCCCGTCATCGCCAAGACCGCCCGCGACATGGGCATCCTCACCCTCGGCATCGTCACCACGCCCTTCCCTTTCGAAGGCAAGAAGCGCAAGCTCAATGCCGATGACGGCATCCGCAAGCTGGCCGAGTTTGTGGACACCCTGATCGTCATCCCCAACTCCAAGCTTTGCGAGATCTATTCCGACCTCACCCTGGTCGAGGCTTTCCAAAAGGCGGACAACGTGCTGTTTGAGGCTGCCAAAGCGGTTTCCGACATCATCAACGTCAGCGGCCTGGTCAACGTCGATTTCGCGGACGTCAAGACCGTGATGCAAAACATGGGCTACGCCCTGATGGGCACCGGCATCTGCGACGGAGAGAACAGGGCCGTCCTCGCCGCCAAGGCCGCCATCAACAATCCCCTGCTCAGCGATATCAGCCTCCACGGCTGCGAATCACTGCTGATCAACATCACCGCCGGGCCCGACATCAAGATGAACGAATTTGAAGAGGTCTCCAGCGTGATCGTCAATGAGACCGGATCCGCCGCCAACATCATCATGGGCGTGATCATCGATCCCAACCTGATCGGCAAGGTCTCGGTCACCATCATCGCCACCGGGCTCAAAAACACCGGCGAAAACATCGTCGATTTCCCCGGCGAGAAGATCAGCGTGCCAGTCACCCCGGTCCGCGCGGCGACAGTTAAAACGGCCAGGCCCGATGAAGGCATCGAAGACATCTTCACCCGCCTGAACATCAACAACCCCGCCCACAAAGAAGAAGACACCGAGCCTGAGGAGGAACCCGTACGGCACAGTACACCGCGCACCGACCTGCCCTCTTTCCTCAAGGCCCTGGATTAGATATTACCCACTTCCCTGCTTAGGTCTCTCAACGGACACCCCATAGTCCGTCCAAACCGTCGGCGCTCCCCCTGCCGACGGTTTTTTTTCTTTTCATCAGATCAGCTCTTTTTCCGAATCCTTCCAATCCGTGTAATCCGTTGGGAAAATCCTTATCCTCAGAATCCTCATTTTCTTCATAATCCTTATTCTCTTTTATTCCGCGTAAATCCGCGCTTTTTATCTGCGTAAATCTGCGGGAAACCAAAAAACCCGGGACCGGAAACCCCAGCCCCGGGCCTTTGTTTCACCCCTTTCACCCATTCACGTTTTTTTATCTGCGAGATCTGCGAGATCTGCGTGAGGCCTCTTTTCCCTATTTTTCCACTTTCAGCTCAAAGCCCAGCTTGGCGAAGATGAGCTCGAGCAGGGGCGGCTGGCCGGAGAACCCAAACTGGTGGAGATCCTGGATTCATGGAAGACCTGAACACAATGTAAATCAAGGACATGGGAGGGGTTTTTGCTCCTCCATTGGTTTAATAAAACCACAACTCCCCAAAGTAGACGGAAGTTATTAAGGCATTGTGATACAGTCAATTATGGTATAAAACCACAAAAAAGTGCTCTCTATTATAGAAAGGATCTTGGGGGTGTAATTGATTGCATGGGGTGCCCTCATCCAGGGGTATGCTATTATATTATAAATATATTAAAAAATATTACTATATACTAATATATGTACTATATCTATATGCATAGATATAACTTACCTGCATTCTACCCTCTCCCAATACCTCCGCGTCTCCCTTTTATAATAGAGACCACTTTTTTGTGGTTTTATACCATAATTGACTGTATCACAATGCCTTAATAACTTCCGCCTTTTTTGGGCTTGGTGTTTTTATAAACTGTCCCCCTTCCTTCATCTGCGAAATCTGCGAAATCTGCGTGCTTCTCTTTCATCTGCGCGATCTGCCTTTTATCCGCGTTATTTGCGGGAAACTCTTTATCCGTCAATCCGTCTCATCCGCGTCATCCGCCTCTTCTTGTAACATAGACTTCAGTCTGTGGGAACCGCCGAATTCATTGGAGCGGTAAGAGTTTATCGCCAGCCTCGTGCCTCGGAATAAATTCCAGGCATCCAACAGACTGAAGTCTATGCTACGAGATCCCACTCGATCTTATGCACCCCCATTCTATTCTCTTTATCCGTCCAATCCGTGTAATCCGTCTAATCTGTAGGGAAAATCCCCAAAATAGCGTAACCCACTAAATATGGAGGGCAATTGTCCTTTTGCCTGAAACACTCACTTCTCACTCACCACCCGCTCACTAAACGCTTAGCCAGCGGGTGCTCAGCGAGTGGTGGGTGAGTGACAAAAGAATCAGGCAAGAGGGAGGGAAGGTAGAAAAATCCCCGATGCAGCCGATCGTCACCCTGGAGTCGAGCGAGGCGGTCTGTGGCTTATCTTGTTTTTTACCAAGGTTTTGTTTCCGGATCGCATGGACTCCAGGACCTTTGTCGCGTTGATTGTTTGCCTGTTTGCTGGAGTCCATGCCCGCCTGCGTCTGGCTTTGAGTTGTTTGGAGATAACTGAACCACAGGCGGGCTCGACTCCAGCGTGGTGGGGGCTCGACTTTAGCGGGGTTGCTCCGGCGGGAATTTTCATTTGAGCAGGACCAGCTTTTTCACCTCTGAACAGGTTCCGGTTTGGAGTTGATAGAGATATACCCCGGAGGGCAGGTTTCCGCTGGCGAGGGGGATCTGATGGCTTCCCGGGCTGAGGGTATGGCGGGAAAGGATCTGGCCGCGCAGGTTAAGGACGGTGAGGATGCCGGTTTCCCGCTCCGCGACATTGCTTGTGATCGTGGCTGTCTGGCCAGGGCGCAGGGGATTGGGATACGCGTCGTAGAGGCGGGAGAAAGCCGCGGCCTCCGGGATCAGATCCTCATCCACCGGAGTTCCGGAGCTTAGTTTGGCAGCTACGATGTCAACCCATCCGTTTGAGGTAATGGAATAAGGGCCAAAGATGGCTGTGCCCATAGAACGCCCGGTCAGGCAGGCATTTCCAGATCCATCCACAGCGATGCCTTCCCCATAATCACCACTTGCCCCTCCTGCCTTGACCGCCCAGAGCCAGTTTCCGTTTGGGTCCAGTTTGGTGGCAAAGATATCCCGTGATCCGCTGGAGGTGATAGTATGCGTGCCGAAGCTGGCGGTGCCTTCAAACCATCCTGTCAGCCAGGCATTGCCATCCCCATCCACGGCAAAGCCAGTCCCGCAGGTATAGCCTGACCCTTCCGCGTTCACCGCCCAGAGCCAGTTTCCATTTGGGTCAAGCTTGGATGCAAAGCCCTCAAAAAAACCCACAGGGCCAGAGAGGGTGTAGTTTCCGAAGCTGGCTGTGCCTAAAAAATATCCGGCTAAGAATGCATTACCCTCTGAATCCAATGCGATGCACAACCCAGATTCAGACAACGTTCCCCCCGCTTGAGACACCCAAAGCCAGTTGCCGTCCGGATCCAGTTTGGCGGCGAATATATCTGCATTTCCGCTTGAGGTGAGGGTGTAGTCCCCGAAGCTGGCTGTGTATTCAAAACACCCGGTTATGTAGGTATTGCCCGCTGCATCAACTGCGATGGCATTTCCAAAGGCATAAGTGGATGTCCCTCCCGCGCTCACCGCCCCCAGCCAGATGCCGTTTGGGTCAAGCTTAGCAACGAAGATATCACTATATCCGATATAGTTGAGAGTATGTGTGCCGAAACTTGCGGTGTAGTCATAATACCCGGTTAGGAATGAATTCCCCGCATCATCCACAGCTATTCCATACCCTCTGTCCTCCAATATCCCACCCGCGCTCACCGCCCAGAGCCAGTTGCCGACCGGATCAAGCTTGGCAGCGAAGATATCGGACATTCCGATTGAGGTAAGGGTGTGGGAGCCGAAGCTGGCGGTGCCATAAAAATACCCGGTCAGGTAGGCATTGCCCGCAAAATCCACTGAGACGCCACGACCTTCGTCCCAGCCTGTCCCACCCGCTTTGACCGCCCAGAGAAAATTGCCCGCGGGATCCAGTTTGGCGACAAAGATATCCTTATCTCCGCTTGAGGTGAGGGTGTAGTCCCCAAAGCTGGATGTATCTTCAAAATACCCGGTCACATACTGGTTGCCGGCACTGTCCAAAGCAATGAACTGACCCCAATCAGTGCCTGTCCCACCGGCATTGACCGCCCACTGCCATTCGGGAGTTTGCGCAGTCAAAGCCAGCGCCAGGCAGAGCATGGCGGCGCAGAGCAGAAAGCCTTTCATACCGTTCATTTTTCCTCCAGTTGGGGATATAAAAGCTTTGGAAAGATAGTTGGATGGTTCGGGGGAATCGGTCAAGAGAAATCTTGGCGTTGTAGCGTTGTAGCGTTTTAGCGTTTTAACGGGGTGGCGTTACGCGTTATGGGTTATGCGTGAAGCGGAGTGATGCCCGAAATATCCGATTGACACGAAAAGCCCCGCCCTTAGATTGGGCCCAGGAGAAAAGCGATGCAGAAGATCGGATTGACGGACACGGACATAGTTGCCCTGGTGGATTGCAACAATTTCTACGTGTCCTGCGAGCGCGTGTTCGATCCTTCGCTGGAGGGCAAGCCGGTGGCCGTGCTATCGAACAACGATGGCTGCCTGGTTTCCCGCTCCAACGAGGTGAAGGCGCTGAAGATCCCCATGGGCGCGCCCGGCTTCAAACATGAGGCGCTGATCCGCAAACACGGCGGCACCCTGCTTTCCTCCAA
>JAHYIU010000023.1 GCA_019429425.1 Candidatus Syntrophosphaera sp. | reverse complement strand
CTTGTTGGAAAGAGGAATCCAGCGCTCGGGGGCATTCAATTCTATGGGGGGCTCTGTAGCACAAATACGACACTACAGCTCAGAAATATAACAACGAAAAACAGTCAACCTATTTCAGGACTTGACAGAGACCCTGGGCTGGAAAATGAAGTTCCAAGCGAGTGATAACCCAATTAAAACCGACCCACTCAGTTTGATTTGAGTCTATTATCTTCTTAATGGAGGGCCATACATACGGGGATTTTTTTCCTGGGGCGATTTTGCGCTTGACAGGAGGCCTCATGTCCAGGCAATGTCAATAACATGAGATAATCTTGAAAAGCGTTGAAGGAGCATATGCATGGACGCGCTCAAAGGCATCCGCACCCTGGTTTTGAACGAGCCTGACCCCGACAAACTGCGCGAACAGGTGCGCCGCTATTTCCACCTGACCTATAGTATCCACGAAAAGCTGTACGAGACCCTGGCCGACGACGCCACTTTCTATCTGCGGGCCGATCCGCTGCGCCATCCGCTGGTCTTCTATCTGGGACACGCTGCGGCCTTTTTCGTCAACAAGCTGATCATCGGCAAGATCATCAACGCGCGCATCAATCCCGCCTTCGAATCCATGTTCGCCATCGGGGTGGACGAAATGAGCTGGGACGACCTCAACGAGGCGAATTACGCCTGGCCGGAGGTCTCAGCTGTGCGCGACTACCGGGATCAGGTCCGCGCCATGGTGGACACCATGATCAGCGAACTGCCTTTGGATGAAAAGGGAATAACCTGGTCCAGCCCCTGGTGGCCTGTGGTGATGGGCATCGAGCACGAACGCATCCATCTGGAAACCTCGTCCGTGCTGATCCGCCAGCTACCTCTGGGAAAAGTGCGGCAGCTTGATTTCTGGAACATTTGCCCGGAAGCCGGGGATGCGCCGGAAAACAAATTAATACCCGTATCCGGTGGCAAAGTGAAACTGGGCCGCGACGACTCCAGCCCCCTTTACGGCTGGGACAACGAATACGGCCACGCCAGTTTTGAGGTCCAGCCCTTCAAAGCCTCCAGATATCTGGTCTCCAACGCGGAATTCCTGGAGTTCATCGAGGCTGGCGGCTATCAGCGGAAGGATTTCTGGACCGAGGAAGGCTGGTCCTGGAAAACATTCCAGCGGGCCGAAATGCCGCGTTTCTGGAGGAAAGAGGGCGAGGGCTACAAACTCCGTTTGCTGGCCAGCGAGATTGCCCTGCCCTGGAACTGGCCGGTGGAGGTCAACTATCTGGAGGCCAAGGCTTTCTGCAATTGGAAAGCTTCCCAAACCGGCAAAGCGATCCGCCTGCCCTCGGAAGAGGAATGGATGCTGCTGCGCGATTCCCTCGTCAAAACCGACCAACCTTGGTGGGACAAGGCTCCGGGCAACATCAACCTGGAATACTGGGCCTCCTCCTGTCCGGTGGATAGATTCCAGTTTGGCGATCTTTACGATGTCATCGGAAATGTCTGGCAGTGGACCGAAACCCCGATCTATCCCTATCCCGGCTTCAAAATCCATCCCGTCTATGACGATTTCACCGTGCCCACCTTCGATGGACGGCACAACCTGATTAAAGGCGGCTCCTGGATCTCCACGGGCAACGAGGCTTTGCGCGATTCCCGCTACGCCTTCCGCCGCCATTTCTACCAGCATGCCGGTTTCCGCTATATTGAAAGTTCAGCGCCGGTGGCCATCCATGACGAGCCCTATGAGGCCGATCCCACCATCATTCCCTGGTGCGACGCGGATTGGGGCGATGACCCCCTGGGCGAAAAGAACATCTCCCCGCGGCTGATCGAAGCCCTCAAACCCTGGCTGGACGGGGGCGGGAAGGCCCTGCACCTGGGCTGCCGGACGGGCCGGGGAACCTTTGAACTGGCCCGCCATTTCGACTCCGTGACCGGCCTGGACTTCACCACCCGGCTCATCCGCCTGGCCACGCATATGAGGGAAAAAGGATTCATCCGCTATCTGCGCGAAGACGAAGGCGAGATCCAAAGCTATCTGGAAAAGGCGCTGGCGGATTACGGACTTGTGGATTTCGCGGACCGCGTGGAATTCTGGCAGGCGGACGTTTCCAACCTATTGGCCAAGTTCAGCGGCTACGATTTCATCTTGGCCGAGAACGCGATCGGTGGAGCGATAAATCCGCGGCGCTTCCTGACCGAGATACCCTCCCGCCTTGATTCGCGCGGCATTCTGGCCATCGCGGACGCCTATGCCTACGATCCTGAGGTCACCCTGCGGGAAAACCGGATCGGCGGATTTCGCAAGGACGGCGAGCCATACACCAGCTTTGACGGGCTGAAAGAGCTGCTGGAAAAGGATTTCGAGCTGCTGGAAGAGCCCCGGGAACTGCTGCAGGCCCTGCGCCGGGGTGAACGCCTCTTCGAACTGCGCCGGGTGCAGTTAAGCGTTTGGCGCAAAAGGGCATAGATGCGAGCCTCGCTGGCCTTGTCTTTGTTTCTGGCCGTCCTGGCCTTGAGCGCGGAAATTGTCCAGATCGGTAACGAAAATCTGGTCAACCAAAGCCTGCCCATCGAGGCTGCAACCACCTACAGCTATTCGCAGCAACTCTATTACGCCACGGAGATCCAATATCTGGGCCACGTGAACTCCATCTCCCTGCAATACAGCGTGGTCGGCAACCTTTTTGCCGCCAACAACACCACATGGCAGGTCTGGCTGGGGCATACGGAGCGGGCCTTTCTGGACGGCTGGGTGCCGCTGGACAGCCTGACCCTGGTCTTTGACGGGACCCTCAGCCTGGACTGGTTTTCAGGAGGCCTGCCGGGACAGGGCTGGCTGACCATTCCCCTGGCCGAGCCCTTTTTCTACGATTCGGTGGGCAACCTGGTCCTGGCCGTGGATGAGAACAGCCCAGGCTCCTCCTCGACCGGGGACGAATTCCTATGTTCGGCATCCACTCCCACCCGGGGCCTGGTCTATTTCAGCATGAGCGTCAATCCCGATCCCGCCTCGCCGCCGGATACGGGTCTCAATTTCCGCAATTCCTTTCCCAACTTGCGTTTGGAAATGACAGTCTATTCTTATTTGCCCTATCAGCCATCCCCCGCGGACCAGGTTTCAGGGGTCGCCACCGACACCGATTTCCTCTGGCAGAGCGACTCCGAGACCTTTGACCTCTATCTGGGCGATTCGCCCCAAAACCTGGTTCTACAGGCCCAGGGCCTCACTGCTTGCCAATGGAACCCAAGCGAGCCGCTGCAGATGCTGCAAACCTATTACTGGCAGGTGATCGCGCACCATGAGGGACAGGATTATCCCGGCTACGTCTGGAGTTTCACCACCGCCGGGGAAGGCATCGGGCCGCCGCAAAACCTCATCGCTTGGTATAGCGGGGATCACGTGCAGTTGGACTGGTCGCCGCCTCTTTACGGAAATCCCACGCTCTACCGGGTGTTCCGGAACGGGACCTTCTTCGCGGTGAGCCAGACCACCAGCTATGAGGATTTCGAAGTCGGGCCGGGCCAGGTGCATTACTATTACGTCAAGGCGGAGAACGCCTTGGGCGAGATCTCAGACCCCTCCAACACCGCCACGGTGCACATTCCTGAGATCATACCCAACCTCATCCTCCAGCAGGGCTTCGAGGCCTGCACGCCTTTCAGCCAGAGCATTGCGGGCTGGCAAAACCTGGACCTGGATGGAGCTGCAACATGGTCATGGAACGGCATCGACTTTCCCGGGGAAGGGGACCCTCTGGCTTGGCTGAGCTTTTTTCCAAGCCAGACCGTCCCGCCCCTGACCAGCATTGCGGCCCACGGCGGAGCAGCTATGGCGGCATCTTTCAGCGCGGTGGTACCACCCAGCAACGACTGGCTCATCTCTCCGCGCCTTAACCTGGGAACCCAGCCCCAGCTTTCCTTCTGGGCTCGTTCCCACACCGTGGATTACGGTCTGGAGAGGCTCCGGGTGCTGATATCAGCCACGGATGCCGAACCCGCCAGCTTCACGGCCCTGAACGCGGGCAACTGGCTGCTCGTTCCGGAAGAGTGGAGCCAATACAGCTACGACCTGAGCGCCTGGCAGGGCCAAAGCGTTTACCTGGCTTGGAATTGCGTCTCCTGGGACGCCCTGGCGCTGTATTTGGACGATATCGTCATCACCGGCGAAGGCGGATATGTGTCACTGGAAGAGGAGCTTGCCCCACCGCCGGTATTTCGCGTGCATCCCAACCCCTCGGAGGGGGCTTTCGTGGTCAGCAGCACCGCCAAAGCGCCTTTTGACCTGGCTTTATACGACCTGCGCGGGCGCAAGCTCTTTTCCGCACGGGGTTTGAGCGGCTTCAGCAGTCGGGAACACTTGCCGGACTTGCCTTCCGGGATCTATTTTCTGAAATTGAAAGGGGGCGGAAAGGGAGCCGGTTTTCGCCTGGCCGTGATCAAATGAGCAAATACACGCCCGTGCCGGACATCGAGGACTTCATCGCCAACCTCTGGCGGGACAAACAGTTCCGGGATAACATCGTCGCCGCACAGGAGCTGGAGCCGGCGGAGGCCGTTTGGTCCGAGTTTCCGCAGCAGGCGCGGCCTGAACTGCTGGCCCTGCTTAAGGCGCAGGGCATACAGCGGCTCTATAAACACCAGCGCGAGGCCATTGATGCTGCCCTGAACGGGGAAAGCCTGGTCCTGAGCACCGGAGTGGCCAGCGGCAAGAGCCTCTGCTACCAGTTTCCCATCCTCCAGGACCTGCTTTCCAGCCACCAGAGCCGATCCTTGCTGCTTTTTCCCACCAAGGCCCTGGCCCAGGACCAGCAGCAGAAGATGCAGGGCCTGCTCCTCGAGCTGGCGCGCCAAAATCCTGTACTGCCGCGTGTCAAATGCGGCATCTACGACGGCGACACAGCCAGCGAGGCGCGCCGCGGGATCCGCAACCAGGCGAGGCTGATATTTTCCAATCCGGACATGCTGCACCTGGGAATTCTGCCCAACCACACGCTCTGGAGCGGCTTTTTCGCCAATCTGAAATGGGTGGTGATCGACGAGGTTCACATTTACCGTGGGGTCTTTGGCTCCCATTGCGCCAATGTTTTTCGCCGACTGAGGCGGATCTGCGCTCTTTATGGCTCCGCTCCGCAATTTATCTGCACCTCCGCCACCGTCGCCAACGCCCGGGAACTGGCCCAGGACCTGCTGGAAAGACCGACGCGCCTGATCGACAAAGACTTTTCGCCCCACGGCAAGAGGGTGTTTTTAATAATCAATCCGCCGGTCGTGGATGCCAATCTGGGCATCAGGCGCAGTTCACTCTTGGAATCCACCGCCCTGGCCAAGCGCTGGCTGCACACTTCCGGACAGGCCATCCTGTTCTGCGGGCCCCGGCGCAGCGTGGAGATACTCTATCTCTACCTCAGCGGCAGCGAGTTTTACAAGGATAGGGTGCGCAGCTACCGGAGCGGCTATCTGGCCTCCCATCGCAGGGAGATCGAGAAAGAACTGCGGGAAGGCAGGATCGGCATGGTGGTTTCCACCAACGCCCTGGAACTGGGTATCGACATCGGGGGACTGGACGCGGTGTTCCTGAACGCCTATCCGGGCACCATCTCCGCCACCCGCCAGCAGGCTGGAAGAGCAGGCCGCAAGGGCAACACAGCCCTCGCTATCCTGGTGGCCAGCGCCAATCCTTTGGACCAATACATCTGCCAACATCCGGACTACATCTTTGAGAACAATCCTGAACACGCGCTGATCGCTCCCGACCATCACGAGATCCTGCAATCCCAGCTCCTCTGCGCCATCCACGACCTTGCTTTGCTTGAAGACGAGGGCTTCGGCAGCCTGGGCAGCGAACACATCTTCCCCTATCTGCAGGTGCTGGTGGAACAGGGACTCATCCGCAAGGCGGGAAACCGCTACACCGGTGTTTTGGAGGCCTATCCTGCGGCGGAGGTCTCGCTGCGCAACATTTCCGACCAATACCAGATCACCAGCGGCGAAGACCTGATCGGCTGGGTGGATGGCGCCAGCGCACTCTGGATGGTGCATCCGGGAGCGATCTACCTGGATAAGGGCGATACCTGGATCGTCAGCAAGCTCGACTTGAAACAGCGCCGGGCGGAGATAGAGCCGGTCACGGCCAACTATTTCACCCAAACGACGCGCGAAACAGAGATCGAATGCGACGCCCTCCAGAACCGCCAAAGCTGCCGGGGCGCGGACAAATACCTGGGCCGGGTGACCGTCACCACCACCATCACCGGCTACAAAAAACTCAAGTTCTACACCCAGGAGATCCTGGGCCGCGAGCCGCTGGACCTGCCGCCCTCGCATCTCAAGACCGTGGCCTGGTGGATCGGGCTGAAGCCGGAGACCGTGGCCAAAGTGAAAGCCCAGGGCCTCTGGAACATCGCCCCCAACGACTATGGCAAGGATTGGCCCGCCATCTCCGCCGCTGCCCGCCAGTGCGACAAATACCTCTGCCAGCATTGCGGATTGCCCGAAAGCGAGGCCCAGCACCACGTGCACCACATCGTTCCCTTCCGCAAATTCGCCAGCGCCGAGGAGGCCAACCAACTGGCCAATCTGGCCACTCTCTGCCAGCGCTGCCACCGCCTCGCGGAGCAGAATGTGCAGATGCAGAGCGGCATCTCGGCCCTTGGCTATCTGCTGGTGAACCTCTCCCCTTTCTTCGTGATGTGCGACCGCAAGGACATCGACGTCTTTGCCGAAGACCGCTCCCCGCTGGCGGCTGGCGATCCGGTGATCCTCATCTATGACAACATTTCCGGCGGCATCGGGCTCTCCCGCAAGCTGTTCGACCTCCACGACAAGATCCTAAAAGCCGCTTTGGACCTGGTTTCCCGCTGTCCCTGCACGATGGGCTGCCCCTCCTGCGTGGGCCCGGTGGCGGAGAACGGAGAGGGGGCCAAGGACCACGCCATCGCCATATTGAAAGAACTGGTGGGCGATGAATGAAGCGGGTCCGGAGCAAAACACAAAGGAGGCCGGAAAGAAGGTCCTCAGCGTGTGTGGAGTTTGCTGCGCCACGGATTGCAAGGCCTACAAGACCGAATGCGAAGGCTGCGTCGAGTTGGAAGGCAGGATACCATGGGCGGTATTCTACGGCCGGGAATTCTGCCCCATAGTGGACTGCGCCAGGGAAAAGGGCTATGAGTCCTGCGGGGATTGCGGGCTCGCGCCCTGTCAGGTGTGGTTGGACACCCGCGATCCCGACGCCTCAGACAAGCAGTTCGCTGCCGATCTGGCAAAGCGCTTGAAAAACCTGAAGGAACAGGGCTGAAAAGCAAATCTGGCATCCTTTTCCACCCTTTTCACAAGTCCTGTGCCGAAGAGACACTCGCCCTACACACTCCGAACAAAGTACGGGATGTGTAAGCCGAACGTTCTGTGGGCGTGAGGTTTGGGAATGAGGTGCGGAAGGGCTTGACAGAGCCACTGAAACCTGATAGCTTAACTAAAAAGATGCAAGGGAGCCGATGATATGAAGGATTATTTTCGCCCGGACCTGGCCGGTAAACAGCCGTCCGAGATCAACGTGCCGGTCCGCAAACACATGCTGTGCCTGAACGAAAGCTGCCTGGACCCCTATCAGGCGATCAAGGCAGATTTTTTGCAGAGGATGGAAAGCATCCGCCTCAACCGCTATCTTTCCCCGGTGACAGAGGAGCTTCACACCCGGCTCGCCGCTTATGCCGGATTGGACAAGGCCCGTATCGTCTGGGGCAACGGCGCGGACGACTTGCTCTACCACATTTTCCTGGCCGTGCGTTGGGACGATAACGCGTTCGCGGTCAGTCTGGCGCCCTCCTATTTCGATTACAAGACCTTCTGCGGCATGGTGGGGCTGAAGATCAGGTTTGTGGACCTGCAGGAGGACCTCAGCTTCGACACCCGGGAATATCTGCGCCTGGCCTCGGATCCGGACTGCCGCCTGGCGATCCTCTGCAACCCCAACAACCCCACGGGAAACCTGTTTTCTCCGGAGCAATTGAGCCTGATTGTGGAAACCCTGCCGGACAAGTTGGTGCTGATCGACGAGACTTATCACGAGTTCTCGGGCGCCACTTTCGCTTCCGAACTGGACCTGCATCCCAACCTCATCCTCATCCGCTCTTTCTCCAAAGCTTTTTCCGGAGCGGGTTTACGCTTTGGCTATGCCCTTTCCCGGGAGGAAAACATCCACAGCCTGCGCAAGGTCCTAACCACCTTTCACACCAGCATCCTGAACCAGGCCTTCGCCCTCACCATCCTGGAAAACTCCACTTTGTTCCAAGCCCATGTGCGGGACGTGATCTCCATGCGGGATTCCATGCAAGGGAGGCTCCAGGAACTTCCCGGAGTAAGGGTTTTTCCCTCCCACACCAACTTTCTCACCTTCTCCGTGGGAGACGATACGGCCGCGCTGTTTGAGCATCTAAAGGACCATGAGGTGGCCGTCCGCGACGTGAGGGCGCATCCCCTGTTGCGTGACTGTCTGCGCTTAACCATTGGCTGCGAGGAAGATAACCGGGCATTCATGTCCGCATTGGAGACATTTTTAACCAACAGGCAGCAAGCCTGAATATTTTTTTTGCAGAGTTGTGGAAAAATTTCAACACAGCCTGAAAGGATAGATTTTACAAGGTCTTGGGGAAAAAGCGAGGTAGGCCGCGCAGGTGATTGGCAAAGCTCTCAAATGCTTGCCAATAAAGGGTTAGGAGGATAAGGAGAGGCAGCGAGATATGGATAAACCAAGGCCTGGGCAGGAGTGATACAGCTCCTTTCCCGCTCTGATCGATACTCTGGGTCCAAGCCACTAAGAGGTAAATATTTCCCCGGAGGCGTGGGTATGATAACAAATTTTGCTTTACAAGATACAAGGCCCATCCAAATTAGCCTCAGAATGGTTAGAAGTTGAAGCTAACTGACAATGTGAGAGACTTTTCTGAACCCTGTGCTTGAGCTATGCCACTCTATCCTCTTGTAATTCAATAAAATATAAGATAAAAGGTGACGCAATGCAGAGCAAATGGCTGCTGCCGGGGGAGCTAACCCCTGAAGAAAAGACCCAGATCAAAGCGCTATCCGCGAGCTTGAAGTGTCCTCGCCTGGTTGCCGAACTCCTGTATCGGAAAAACCTGCAGGCTCCAGAGGCGATCGAGGCATTCTTCCATCCCCGGCTGGATTTCCAGCATGACCCCTTCCTCTTTCCGGACATGGAAAAGGCGGTGGAGCGCATCCTGCGGGCTATCGATAGCAAGGAGAGGATCACCATCTATGGGGATTACGACGTGGACGGCACCACGGCCACGACCCTGCTCTATCTTGGGCTGCAGCGCCTGGGGGCCGACATCGATTTCTACATCCCCCACAGGATGATCGATGGCTACGGCCTTTCGCTGGGCAGCCTGGACCAGATCAAGGAGATCGGCACCTCGCTGATCATCAGTGTGGATTGCGGCGTGAACGCCCTGGAAGAGATCGAGGCGATCAATGCCCAGGGCATGGAGATCATCGTCACCGACCACCACAACCCCAAGGAAGAGCTTCCCGCGGCCTATGCCATCATCAATCCCAAGATCGAGGGCTGTCCCTATCCCTTTCCCCACCTGGCCGGAGTCGGTGTGGCCTATAAGCTCCTGATGGCGATCTACCGCCGCAAAGGCATCGAAAACGAGGAAAACACCCTCAAATACATGGACCTGGTGGCGGTGGGAACGATCGCGGACATCGTGCCTCTGACAGGAGAGAACCGCATCTTTGCCTCCATCGGCCTGCAGCACCTGATCGCCAAGAAAAACCTCGGCCTGAACGCTTTGGTTCAGATCTCGGGAATGAATTCCAAGACCCTGGACACTTCGGACATCGTATTTGGCATTGCGCCGCGCATCAACGCGGCCGGCAGGATGGGCTCCGCTTCTGTGGCCGTGGAACTGCTCATTTCCCGGGACAAAGCCAAAAGCCTCGAACTGGCGGAGATCATCGAACGGCAAAACTCGCTGCGCCAACAGGAGGACCAGAAAACCTTCCATGAGGCCTGCGACATCATCGACAAGAAATACAAGGACATCAGCACGGCCCCCTGCATCGTCATCTCTTCGGACGATTGGCACCCCGGCGTGATCGGGATTGTGGCATCCAAGCTGGTGGAAAAATACTATCGCCCCGTGATCATGATCTCCTTCAAGGAAGGCTTTGGCTGCGGTTCGGGACGGAGCGTGGAGGATTTTGACCTCTTCGGCGCGCTCAAACAGATCGGCCACAACCTGCACAGCTACGGCGGCCACAAATACGCCGTCGGCTTCACCATCCTGCAGGAATACATCGACCGCTTCGAGAATGAGCTGGCCCGCTATGTGGCCGAGCATCTGCAGCTTCAGCAAAGCAAGCCTCCGCTGGAGATCGACCATGAACTGGAGCTTTACGACATCAGCGATTTCCTGATGACCTGGATGGAGCGCTTCGCGCCCTTCGGGCCGGACAACAACCGACCCGTGCTCATCACCCGCGACGTCAGCGTGACCAACTATCCCTACACGGTCGGCCGCAACCACCTGAAGCTCAAGGTGATGAAGGACGGCGTGGTGCTGGACCTGATCGGCTATAACTTTGGCGATTACCTGCCCCTGCTGAAAAAGAACGCGCTGCTGGACATCGCCTATACCCTGGAATACAATCGTTTTGGCAACAAGACCAGCATCCAGGGCAAACTGCGAGACATCCATCTGCACTGAGGAACTCCGTGAAGACCGCAATTTCCGCCCTGTCGATCCTGCTCCTGCTCATGGCCGGATGCGCGAATCCGAGGTTCAGCCCCGCACGGGAGATCCGGGGACGTGAACTGATCCGGGTTCTGAACGTGGAGCACAATTATGACAAAGCGGTGAGCGACAGCCGCGGCGAGATGGTCTACGCCCTTCTCAGGTCCGCGCAGGAGATCCACATCTACCAGGGGGCGCGGCGTGTCAACAGTATCGGCGGACTGGGCTTTGAACGCACGAATTTCCAGCGCCTGGCCGATATCGGGGTGGACACGGACGGCGGGCTTTTAGCTCTGGACACAGCGCAAAAGCTATTGCGCAAGTTTTCGCCCGAGGGCAGGCTGATGGCCGAACTGCAACTCAAGGGCCTGCAGCAGCCGGAGCTTTTCTGCGTGGGTAGCGACGGCACTCTCTTCGTCCATGATTCCGCCAGTTCGGAGATAGTTTCCTTTTCCCGCCTGGACGCATCCGAACTCTACCGCTTCGGGCGCTTCGAACTGGAACTGCCGTCCTGGCTGGCCTGCAGCCGCAACTACGTCTACGCTTACAGCCGGGAACGCGACCGCACCTACGTTTTCTACCAGCTGGGCCAGCACAAGTGGACCTGGGAAGGTCTCTGGGCCTTCGATGATTTTGACAATCCCATCCAATCCCAGCCTGAGACTTACGAATCCCGGTCTTTCAGGCAACCCCGGGCGATCAGCGTCAACGGGGCCGTGCAAACAGAAACTCGGGATTTCGAGATCAAGATGACGCGCCTGATCTACGGCGGGAGCAACGATGCGGCGCAATGACCTGCTGCTCACTTTCCTGGGCGCCCTGATGCTGGCGCTTTCCAGGCTGCCGCTGCATCTGGGCTGGCTGGTCTTCTTCGCCTGGCTGCCCTATCTGCACGTCTTCGAACGCGGGGTGGATTCCCGCATCCAGTTGCTGCGCATGGGTTTCGTCACCTCGGTGGTGTATATCCTCATCGTGTTCTACTGGTTCGCGCTGGTCACCGTGCCTGGTCTGATCGGCATGGTGATCCTCTACACCTTTGTCTATTATCTCTTTTTCTGGGCGATCAACCGGATCTTCCGGACCCTGCCGTTCTTCCGCTATGCGGGCTTCATCGCGCTCATCATCACCTTCGAATACATCCAGAATTTTGGCCAAACCCGTTTCCCCTGGTTTAATCTTGGCTATTCATTGGCCGAATACAACATCCTAGTACAACTGGCAGATAGCGTTGGAGTAGTGGGCCTTTCCGCCCTCATCCTGATCATCGGGGTTCTGCTCCACCAGATCCTGCCCAGCAGCCATAAATGGCTGATGGCCCGCAGGTCATCCCCGGGAAATGTCCTGCATCCTCTGAGGGCGAGAAGGGTGGCGTCCTGGCTGGTGATCATTCTGATCCTGGCGGTCTGGCTGGGCTACGGCTATCACAGCCTGCGCAACACCGCGCTGGAAGGGCACGACGCGGGCATCTTCGTGATGCAACCCTCTATAAACCAGGATGTGAAATGGGATCCCGACCAGTTCGACAGATCCCTGGCCCTCTTCCAGGAGCTCACTTTGCAGGCTGCGGCCGATTCAGCCCGGATCGTGATCTGGCCTGAAGGTGCGGTGACCAACTACATGATGCGCATGCCGGGGATTCAAAGAGACCTGCGCGAGATCCTGGACACCACGCGGGTCGACATTTTCACCGGCTTCCCGGATGTGCTGCCCGCGCCAGTGGGACACATCAACAGCGAGGTCTATTATAACGCCGCCTCGCTCTTCCAACCTGATAATTTCTATCACGAGATCTACTACAAGAACATCCTGGTGCCTGTGGCTGAACGCATGCTCTGGCTGGACCAGCTTCCCTTCATGTGGAAACTGCAGTTTGGCCAGGCCAATTGGGAGTTTGGCACCGAACTCCAATATTACGAAAGCGGTGGCTTCACCTTCTCGCCATCGATCTGTTATGAACTGGCCTTCCCGGAACTGTTCCACAGGATGGCCATCCCGCGCGATCCGGATTCGGGGGAATTCCGGAAATGCGACTATTTGGTTAATATCACCAACGATGCCTGGTTCGGCACGTCCTACGGTCCCTGGCTGCATGCCTCCATGGCGCGTTTTCGCGCCGTCGAGAACCGCGTCCAGATCTACCGCAGCGCTAACACGGGCATCTCCATGATCGTCGATCCCAGGGGGAAAATATTGGAATCGACCGATCTTTTTGAGGTAAAGAACATCACAGCTCCAATCTACACCACAGCCAAGGTCCCGCTCATCCGCAAGATCCACCGCTATCCTCTTCTGCTGGTAGGGCTTGCGCTGAGCCTGACCCTGCTGTCTTGTTTTAGGAGAAACGAGAGACCACTATGAAAAAGTACTTCTACACCATTGGGGAAGTTAGCAACATCCTGGGCGAAAAGCCTTACGTGATCCGCTATTGGGAGAGCGAATTCAGCTTCCTGCGGCCGCGTAAGGAGGAAGGACGGATCCGCAAGTATTCCCAGGAGAACATCCTGTTGCTCAAGAAGATACAGGATATGCTGCACAACCAGCGCTTCACGATCGAGGGGGCGCGCCAGAAACTCAAGGAAGAGCGCAGGCAGGCCAAGAACGGGACTCAGACTGTCGCCAAAGCGGTGGAAATGACTGCCACGGAACAGCTTGAGACCCTCAAAGAACTGCGCGGGCAATTGGAAAGCATCCGCAAACAGTGCCGCAAACTGATTGGGAAAGGCAAATGAACTTCCAGGACATCATCCTCACCCTGCAAAGGTATTGGGCCTCGCAAGGCTGCAACCTACTGCAGCCCTACGACATAGAGATGGGCGCGGGCACTTTCCATCCCGCCACCTTCTTTGGCGCATTGGGCCCCAAAGCTGTGTCCATTGCCTATCCGCAGCCCTGCCGGCGTCCCAAGGACGGGCGCTACGGTGAAAATCCCAACCGCCTTCAGCATTATTACCAGTTCCAGGTGATCATCAAACCAAGCCCGGACGACATCCAGGACCTCTATCTGAAAAGCCTCGAGGCCATCGGGATAAAGATCGCCGAGCATGACGTCCGCTTCATCGAGGACGACTGGGAATCGCCGACCCTGGGCGCTTGGGGTCTGGGCTGGGAAGTTTGGCTGGACGGCATGGAAATCAGCCAATTCACCTATTTCCAGCAAGTTGCCGGCACGGACATCTTTCCTGTAAGCGTGGAACTGACCTACGGGCTGGAACGCCTGGCCATGTACATCCAAGACGTCGACGACTACCGGAATCTGCGCTGGAACGACACCACACCCTATGGCGACCTGTTCTTCGCCAAAGAGGTGGAATACTCGGACTATAACTTCAAGGCGGCGGATACGGCCCTGCTTTTCGACCTTTTTCAGGATTACGAAAAGGAATGCCGGGAACTGCTGGACAAAAAGCTGGTCTATCCAGCCTACGACAACCTCCTCCGCTGCTCCCACACCTTCAACCTTTTGGACGCGCGCGGCGTGATCAGCGTCACGGAAAGGGCTGCCTACATCGGCAAGATCCGCAATCTGGCCAGAGAAACGGCCGCGGTCTATTTGGCAAAATACGCTTCTGAGGACAAGAGATAGGTCAATAATGCTGCATTCTGTGTGGAGTTTCAGCAATGAAACCATCCCGGTTCTCGCGACAGCCATCCACAACGGCCACCAGATGCCCCAGGTACTTCTCGCCAGCTGTGGCATCAACGAAGCGGACCGCCTGCGCGAAGAAGATCCCCATACTGGCGATTTCGCAGGGATGTTTCCCAATCATGTGGTTTTACAGACCTCCCGTTTTGCCGTTGACCTCAACCGCAAGCCGGAACAAGCGGTCTACCTGAAACCTGAGGACTGCTGGGGACTGCCGGTCCGCTCCCAGCCTGTCCCGGATGCCCTGTTAAGCAGACTAAGGGAAGATTACGCTTCCTGGTACTCACTGCTCAAGTATCAGGTGGAAAGGCTGCTGGCGATCCATCCCTTCCTCGTGGTCCTGGACCTGCATTCCTACAACCATCGCCGGGGCGGACCTGAAGCCGAGCCCGACCCCCAAATCCAGAATCCGGATATCATCATCGGCCGCAGCAATTTAAAGGAGAGGCACCACCCCGCGGCGGATGCTTTGCAACATCTGCTGGATGGGCAACCCTTGCTGGGCAAAGCTTTGGATTGCAGGCTGGACATCAAATTCAGCGGCGGCCACCTTTCCCGCTGGCTCAATGATAACTATCTGGACCGGCTCATCTGCCTCGCCATCGAATTCAAGAAAACCTGGATGGACGAATGGAGCGGAAAGATCGACGATCAGGCTTTCTTCAGCCTGAAATCCCTGTTCCTGGCTGCCGTTCGTGACTGGCTGGCAGACACATACCACATTTTCCTGTAAGCTCCAGACACTACCCTATGTTTGTATTTTACCAGAAATAGGGAACATTTATTGCATGCGTAGATGCCTCTAAAGAATCAGATTCCAGGGAGGTTTAACTTGCGCCGGTTTGTTTTGCTTTGTGCCTGTTGGGGCCTGCTGTGCGGCCTGTATGCCCAGTATCACGGCTGGACGAACTACACCTGGGGTCCGGACGCCAAAGGTGTCATGTTTTCAGGCAATTATGCCTGGGTGGCGACAAGCGGTGGCCTGGTCCGGATCGATCGGAGCAGCCTGGAACTTACGCATTTCAATCACGCCAATTCCGGACTGCCGGGCAACGGGATCGGTGGCATCGCCATTGACGGGGCTGGCAACCTCTGGCTCCGCTATATGAACAGCCTGGTCAAGTACGACGGAAGCAGCTGGCAGACCTTTGCCAGCCCTTTTTGGGGTTTCACCTGCATGGACATCGCGCCTGACGGGACGATCTGGCTGGGCACGGGCAGCGGAGGCCTGATCCGCTTCGACGGCGCGGTCTTCACCCAGTACACCAACTTCAGCAACCACGCCTATCCCGAGGCCAGCAACGTATCCGTGGACGGGCACGGGCGGGTCTGGTTCAGCACCAACTATTTCTATATCGACGAGAACAATTTCGGGGAGTTACTACTGCCCGGAGCCTTGATGTATTATGATGGGGCTGCCTTCACGGTCTTCAGCCCAGCCTTTTCCCCGGTCACAGTCCGCGGCATCTCCGAGATCGCCTTCGACGCCGCGAACCGTTTGTGGGTGGGAACTGCCGGCGGCGGGATCTGGTATCATGACGGTTCTTACTGGACCAATTTCAACACAGATAACAGCGGCATGGCCAGCGATTACATTTCCCACCTTGCTTTCGATATCCAGGGCAGGCTCTGGGCCAGCCATCTGCAAGGACTGGACTGCTTTGACGGCATATCCTGGCATGCCTTCACTCCTGCCAATTCCTCGATACCCTCAAACCACTTTTACAACCTGGCCGCTGATCCCGCCGGGCCTGTCTGGGTGGGATTCCTGGAAGGCCTGCTCCGGATCGGCGATCAGGGCATGCAGCTGCTGCAGCTATCCAACAGCGGCCTGTCCAGTTCACGCGTCACCAATCAGGTCCAGGCAGCCGACGGAACCATGTGGTTTGCCACCGGGCACGGCCTGGACTTCTTTGATGGAGAGAACTGGGGCCACTTCGACCTTTCCGCCGGCGCCGAATATCTGATGGACCTCGAGTTCGACTTCCAGGGCCGGCTCTGGATCGCCTCCCAATACCATGGCCTGTTCTGTTTCGACGGCAGCCAGTTCATCAATTACAATGTCTCTAACTCAGCTCTCCCCTCCAACGGGATTGGTGACATTGAGATAGATCCCCAGGGCCGGGTCTGGCTTGGCCTGCCCTACAACGGAGTGGTCTGTTTCGATGGCGTCGCCTGGACCCTCTACAACACAGACAATTCGCCGCTCCCGACCAACCAGGTTACCGCCCTGACCGTGGACACGGAAGGCAGGGCCTGGATCGGTTGCTTCTATCAACCCAACCAACTGGGTGGGCTGGCAGTCCTGGATGGCGATGGCTGGAGCTTTTACGACACCTCCAATTCCGGACTGCCCTCCATCCTGGTCAAAACCATCGAAGTGCGGGACGGGGTCGCCTGGATCGGCACCAACAACGGTCTGGCGAGCTTCGATGGCTCAAGCTGGCAGGTTTATAACACCTCCAACTCCGGCCTGCCCGGCAATGAGATCGACTCCATCACGTTCGACAGCAACGGGCACCTGCTGATTGGCACCCATTCCGCCGGTCTGGTGCATTATGCCCAGGGCGTTTGGACGGTGTGGAACTCCAGTAATTCCGGCATCGCAAGCAACCGCTGCGACTATCTGCTGGTGGCGCCCAACGACCAGATCTGGATCGGCGCCGGGGTCAGCGTTTTTGAGCACGGAGCTTCTCTGATCCTGGATCCCATGGCCCCTCCTCCTTCCGCCCTCCTTCGCGCCTGGCCCAATCCCTTTGCAAGCCAGATCAGCTTTGATGGCTGGCCGGAGCGCGGCGAAACCCGGATCGGCCTGTTTAACCTGCGCGGGCAAAAGATCGCGGATTGGAATATCCCGGCAGGCCACGAACTCACGCTGGACCTGGCTTCCCGAGGCCTGGACGATCTGCCCAATGGAGTGTATCTCTGGCGTCTAGATTCAGGAAGAAGCTCAGTTTGGTGCCGCACTCTGAAATGTGAATGACGAATTGCTCCCGCAGCCTCGCTATAAAGTCTCACCCAAACTTGCAAATGGGTTTCACCTGTCAAAGTGCCCGTAACTGTTTATCGGATTGTGAGATGAATAGGACTGGCTTTAAACTGTGTCAAAGTGCTCTTTGGACGTTTTTGGACGTTTCAGTATCACGCTTTTTGCAAATTTGGACTGCTTTCAGGGTATTTTCAGACCATCGAATTTGATAAAACTATTAGCTCATTTATTACGCTGCGCCAGTAGTGCGTTTACCCGCATCAGTAAATAACTCTCGGTCTGAACCGGGTACAAAAGACTGGTTCACAAGTCTTATCTGGGGAAAACATGGTTATCTCTATTGATGGCAAATAAATGAGCCGATATTGAGGGCTTATTGGCTTAGTGCAGTTTTGAATTTACATGGTTGTATCCTTGGCTTTTTTTAGGTGATATATTAGAGATACAATATTGCCTGAAGATTTATGCTGAAATCCCCAAAAAACAGTGGAAAGTACTTCCCAAGTTATTGCCCTGCAGTAGAGTAGCACCCAATAAATACATCATGGAGGCGCTTATGAAAGCGACCAGTTACGAGCCTGGGAAGATGGTGGTCAAGGATGAGCACTTTGACACCTCGAGCACTTTGACACTAAAAATGGCAAGATTACTGTCAAAGAGCCCCAAAGTTTACCAGGCACTTTGACAGATTGGAATGTGGTCAGATATCAAAGAAACACGCCTCAAATGCTCGTCAGTAATGGATTTGAGCATCATGGTACTCAAAACAGCAGATTGAGTGTCAAAGTGCCCCCAGATTCCGACCCCGCTCTGGTTAGATTTAGAACGAACGTTCTGATCAATGAAGATGTTGGTATATTACCTCAAAATCAAGCACTCCAAGTTGAATCCAGTTGCCCTTCATACATCGATTTCGCGCCTCGTGAGAAACTACCGCTAAAGCATGACAAAGAGGCCAAGCTACTCGGTTACTTCTGTAATCTCGTGATCAAGAGACTGGCTTTATGCCACTCCAAGGTCGAGGAGTGGAAGCTGATAGTGGAGGAATACAATAATGGCTCTTTAGCGCCAGAGCTATTCAAGCTCAGAGGTGAACGTAAAGAACGGGCTCTGCGTCTCTGGATCGACCAGTACATCAAATCCAATCAGGACATGTTCGCTCTGCTCCATAAGGGCAAGAACCTGAACCACAAACGTAAAGTAACCGAGACCGAGGCCAATGTCCTACTCAGCATCCTGCTGCATCCCAACCAGATCACCATCGGTTCTGCGATCAACATGCTGAAAGCTCAAGCCCGCTTAGGTTACTATGAGTCACCTACCAGCAAGCCTACCTTAAGAAGATGGTGCAATGAGTGGATGGAGAACCATATTGCAACTTGGGAGCAAACCCGGAAGGGCAGCAAATACGTGGTGGAGCACATCGTCAAGACCATCCATCGGGATTCCCGACTGCTCCATGTTGGACAGGTATGGGTGGCTGATGGACATACCCTGGCCTTTGATATCCTCAATCCCCATACCGGTAAAGCCCAACGCATGACCATGATCATGGTCTTTGACTGGGCCTCCAGATATCCGGTGGGTGCCTCACTCGCCTTTACGGAAGACAGCCAGCATATCCAGACTGCCTTCCGCAATGCCTTCCTCAATACTTCACACTGGTATCTGCAGACCGATGCCGAGGGCAATGCGGTGCAAACCCGACCACCCTTCGCCTTCGTGCCCGAGGCAGTCTATCTCGATAATGGCAAAGCCTTCAGATCTAAACTATTCCACGAGTCCTGGGAAGGCCATGATCTGGAGCTTGAATTGGGTGGTATCTTCCCTAAACTTGGCATCGAAGCCCACTTCGCGGAGAGCTACAATGCCAAGGCCAAAGTGATCGAGCGGTTCTTCAGGACCTTCCAGGAGCAATTCGAACGCTTCATCAGCAGCTTCCGGGGAGCTAACGTAGCCAACAAGCCCTCGACCCTGATGCGTAATGAGAAGTGGGCAAAAGCCTTATACAAGCGTGAGGCTCCCACTATCCAGGATGCGATGCAGATGATCGGCTTCTATATCAGGCACATCTATGGCGAGACCGAGCATGGCGGACTGGAAGGCAAAACACCTTGGCAGGTATTCAGTTCCGCACTGGTGCCGGAAGAGCGGATGCTCAGGCCGGATAAGCTGAACTTCATGATGCTGGCTACCGAGCGCAAGTCAGTTAGAAACGATGGTATAGTATTCAACAAGCTGCTCTACTGGCACATCGCCTTGATGGACAATATCGGCAAGCCGGTGATCATCAGATACGACTATGCCGAAGCCAGGTGGATACTGGTCTATGATATGAAAGATAATTTCATCTGCCAGGCAGAGCTAAGACGCAGCCAGCATCCTTTCATCCACATCGATAAGAACAACCCGATCTCGCATCAGTCCCTCAAGAAGGAATACACGCAGATCAAGAAGCTGCAACGCTTAACCGAACAGCATGCCAGAGACTTCGTACTGCATAATCAAGAGGCAGTGGATAATCTCCTCGAACCTTATGTGCGGGAAAGCCTGAGCGGACCCAATCCCACCTTTCAACAAGGCGGCATGATCACCGCACCAAAACCTGAGGCTCAAGACCGCATCGAAAAGATGGAGCAGGAACTGGTTAAGGACCTGCCAGAATTGGAGTTCATAGCTCCGGAAGAACAGAACTACGGAGCCACTCAACTAGATTCAAAGCATAACGAAATAGACACTTCATCAGACACTTCATCAGCCGATCCTGAGCCAGAGGAGCAGGACGATGATGATGACGAGAGCTTCTACAGTATGCTGAAAAAAACCGGCATAATCTAATAAGGAGGATAAATGAAACCTAACAAGCTCGTGCAAATCAAGAACGTTATCAGGGCTGATGCCTGCATCCAGTTCCTGATGAACCGCCCAAAGACCGAGATGGTAGGCTTGGGACTGATCTACGGCAAGCCCGGCCTGGGCAAAACCACCTATGCCAGTCGCATCGCTTTCATGCGATGCTACATCTATATGCGGCTGGAATCTACCACCACTCCCAAGTCCTTCGCGGTTGATCTATTAACCGCACTCTACCGCCGCTTCGAATTGGGTGAGTTCATCCCCAGTGGCACTAGCAATAACCTCTTCAAGTACTGCCTGAAGCTTCTGGATGACAATCCGGAGACGGTGATCGTGATCGATGAGATCGACTATGCCTTCAAGCATGACCGCCTCTTAGGTGCCATCCGGGACATCGTGGACGTCACCCTGACCATAATGGTCCTGGTCGGGATGCAGGATGCCAGGAACAAGTTAGCCGCCATCAACCGCCACTACTTCGACCGCTGCAACTACTTCTACGAGTTCAAGAAAGTGGGCAAGGACGATATCCGCAAGATCGCCAAGGAAGTGATGGAGATACCTGTGGATGAGTCGGTAGTGAACAAGATCGACTTCAACTGCGAAGGCAATCTCCGTAAAGCTGTGAAGATCATGTACATCATCGAGCGGGCCAAGGCCACCAATCCCCAACTCTCCATCGCCGACCTCGACCTGGGGAGAGATCTATGACCGCCAGAGACCTGGTATTGAACTTCGTAAACCAGTACAACAAGCCCTTCGATGCGGCTCTGATCGCCAATATGACGGGACTGGAGATCAAGGAAGTTGAGCCTATCATTACCGAACTGCTTGAGAACAAGACCATCAAGTTAGCCAGCAAGCGGGAGCCCATCTATGCCCGCAGCAATCGCTTCAACACCAATGTGGACAAACAGATACGTCCTAACTGGCACTTCGATCCCCAGGCAGCTCTGGCCTTGATCAACCTCATCGAGCAGGGCAGCTACTCATCGATCAGAAGTATCGCCGAAGCCTTCGGGAGAAGCCGTCAGTGGGTCTTCGTCTATCTGGAGGCCCTGGCTTCGGTGGGAGTGATAGGCGTTAACCAATACGGTTACTGCGTGTTAACCAAGAAGGACGTCGGCAAGGTCGGCATCAAGATCAAGCGTGGCATCCTCAAGGAACTGATTGCCCACTGCGCTGAATTACGTAAACAACAGAAGCTGCAAGATGACATGGATGACTGGAATCTCAAAGTGGAAGGCCCGGAAACGCTGGAAAAGGAGATGGAAGCATTCGATAGTAATGTTCAAGCTACAACGTTGTTTCTAAATAATCACTGCAAGTCTCAAACATCTTTGCCTAACTAAACTAAACACAAGCCACCATAAACACGACCAGAATATTATTCTTGGACATTAGGTAAAAGGTTCGAAAATAATCCTTGACAAGCATATGGGCAGAATAAAACTTACACAGTAAGCATACAATCATTGGAAGATTGATGAGCACGGGGCGCGAGATTCACGGCTCCAGCTTGATTGTCACACTTTCCCGCCCCGTTATAACCCTCTTTTCAGGAGGTGGCCATGAGCACGAGTAAAAAACTGGCGGCGCTTTTTGCGGCAATGCTATTCGCTGTTGCCCTGTTCGGGCAGCGCGACATGCCGATCATCGCCGAATTGGTGGGGGAACACAACGGCGCTTGTTTTGGTTGGTCGGTTATAACACTGGATTTTAACCATGACGGTTATGACGATCTTGCCATTTTTTCTGCCGGTTATGGCTGGGAGTACCCTAGCACACCCTCCAGAGGTAAAGTCTATATCTACTACGGAGGACCTGGCTTCAATTCAAACACTCCGCCCGCCGTGACTTTGGAAGGCGATTATCCCAACGGCACGAGCAGGGTGATTAACAGCATAGAGAATGTAGGCGACGTGAACGGGGACGGTTTCGACGATCTGATGATTGAGGATTTTACACCCTATGTCAGCGATAGTATAAGGTTTATGTTTTATTATGGAAACACGGACGACCTTTCCGCGCCGGATCGCATCGAGATTCCGCCACCTGGTGAGCATTTTGGCCAAATGTTCAAGCTTGGCGATGTTGACGGCGACGGATATGGCGACATTGGGGTTTATTACATCGATTATGTCGGCCACAATGGACGTTCATACGGCATCTTCTGGGGCGGTTCCTTCGAACGCCAGTTTGTCTTTGGGAACGATAATATCTTGTCGTATGCCACTGGAATAAACGGCATAGGGGACATTGACAATGACGGTTATGACGATTTTGCCATAGGATACAGGCGAGGCGGGACAGGTTCGACAGAATACGATGTGATCAGGCTTTTTAACGGAAACCCGGACCGGTCCTTCACTGAGCACCTGATTCTGCGGAATTCCTCCAGCGGCTCCACCAGGATATGCGAACCCCTGGGAGACCTGAACGCTGATGGTTACGCTGATTTCCTGGGCTATAGTGATTACACAAGTGGAAGGATCAGATTATGGTACGGGTCGGAAGCCATAGATCCCAACACCCCGTCGGTGGAGTTGCGGCCCGACTATGTGGAGCAAAGAATGGAAGGAGTGGGCTACGGCGACTTCAACAATGACGGCTACGACGATGTGGTCTGCGCTACTTATTATTTGCGCAGGATGGCGGTCTGGCTGGGCGGCGATCCGATGAACGGATTTGACGATTGGAGTGTGTATTACAATATCTACGATAAATTCGGCTATAGTGTAGCCACCGGGGATTATAACGCGGACGGTTTCTGCGACATCGCCATTTCCGCGCCCGAATTTGACAGTTACTGGCCGGAGCCCGGACGCGTGTTTATCTTCGGAGGCCACTCGGAAATGACCGCCAACGATGATCCCACCGCGCCGGGAGGGGAAGACCATTTCAGCCTCAGGCTCAGCCCCAATCCGGTCGGAAGGGATGGGACAATCGATCTGACCATCAGGGGCTGTGACAGCAAACCCAATCAAACCCTAAAGATCGAGATCTTCGATATCAGGGGCCGCCGTGTGTACTTAAGCGAGGGCGATAAGTTCACAGGCGGCACATTCCACAAGAGCCTTCAACTGCGGGACCTGGCTTCCGGCGTGTACATCTGCCGGGTCAAGCTGGGAAACTTGGTAATATCAGCCAAAATTAGCATGATCAAATGAGGAGGAACCCATGAAACGTTTCATGCTATTATCCATTATCCTGGGCTTAGCCGTCTTAATCATGGCGGCCAAGGCGCCCGACTTTCTAATAGGTACATTCAGTCAATACCAGTTAAGGTATGCTGGTAATGATTACGATCAAAATTTCATGGATTTAGCCCAATATTTGCACAACACAAATTACAATACGGTTGTATTTTCCATGTCTAATCATGATTATCATAATGATTTCTTAAAGTTGCAGCCAGTATTGGAACACTTGACTCAAGAATAAAAGGAGGTTATCATGAAAAAAGCATGCCTGCTTCTGCTGACATTAACATTTTGTAGTGCTATTCTACATGCTCAAAATCATATGGATTTGATAGCAACAATAACTGGCGATTTCTATGGTGCTCTGTTGGGAGTTGGTCTGGCAAGCCTGGATTTCAATGGAGATGGCATTAAAGATCTGGCTATCCAGGAATCAAACTGGAACCCAACCGGGAGCTATGACCCTTTACAAAGATATGGTAGGATCAATCTATATTGGGGTGGGGTAGATTTTGATACAATTCCTGACTTCTCTATCTTTGGCTCAGCAGATTTGCTTCTGAATTACGGTTATTGCGAAATAATCAATGCCGGGGATGTGAATAACGATGGCATTGAAGACTTGGCAGTTACAGCTAAGTCCGGATCTAGCAGGAAAGCTATGATATTTTTTGGACGCCAACAACCTGTCGAAACACCTGATGTTATGTTTCAATTTCCTTACCCATGCGGGATTAAACTAAGATGGATAGGCGATATAAATGCTGATGGATATGATGATATTGGTCTGATAATGGGTTATGATTTTGATCAACAAGTAAAGGTTATCTTAGGTGGCAGTTTTACAATGGGAGAACTATATAATATTAACTCTCATGAAGCGATAATGATAAGCGGAATTGGTGATGTCAATGGAGACGGGGTTTCAGATTACCATATTAAATATCCACTTGTCAGTACGGATTGGTCGCAAAACAGGTTGAGTGTTCACTTTGGAAGTTATACTTTTCCTGAGCTGGACAGTGTAGTTATCTGTCCCAACACAAATAGTTATGTTCAGGATTATGCTGCTGCCCTGGGAGATGTGAATGGTGATGGAATTGATGATTTTACCAGCTTTATCTATGAAAATGCCAAGGTCTGGTTTGGTGGTCCTGACATAACTACGCAATGGGATGTCTTATTAACAGAAAGTGTATATACAACAAAGGGTGAAATAGTATCTCATGGAGACTTCAATAATGATGGATATGAGGATATAGTTGGCGCCAGTCGAGGATATCATTTTGATACAGGGATATCCTGGATTTGGTTAGGGGGAAGTAGTTTTAACGGAACAGTAGATTTAGTTATTCCGGCACAACCCGGTGTTTTCGAGCAATTTGGTTTTGCCAAAGCCACCGGGGATTTCAATAATGACGGTTACTGTGATGTTGCAATATCACAACCTTGGCATCAAGCGGGAGAAATAACTACGCCCGGTAAGGTGTTTGTTTTTGCTGGAAATGCACAGCTTGAGGACACGACTGTTGCCAATGACGATTATATCAATCCGGCACAAGACAATGATCTTTGGGGGATAACGGTTTACCCTAATCCCATTCCCAAGGGTAACGTTACATTAAATATCTGCTTTCAGGGAGCAGGCTACAGCAAAACAAATGGAAACCTGAAAGCAGTTCTTTATAATATCAAAGGACAGATAATAGATAGCTATAAGATACCCGGATCAGATATTCGCAGGAAAATCTGGACTCATACACTTAAAAAGTGTCCCGCTGGAGAATACCTGATTGCCGTCCTGGATGGAAGCAAAAGATTAATCACCCATAAATTCACTATAAAATAAAAGGAGTGACAAATGCTGAAAAAAATGATTATCACGGCACTGGTAATGATTGTATCATTACATATGCTTGCCAAATTTGCTGAACTGAATAATTTCATTATTGGCGGGTATACAGGTTGGAGAGCATCAGAATTTTATTGGGGATATGGAACTCATCTACCATATGGTGCAGCTTCACCTGGTGTATTTTTTGAGTTAAAAGAGTGTGGTTATAATAGCGCAATTGCAAATGTAAGTAATCCTGACCCAGATTTATCAGCTATGTTGTATAATTTTGATTTGCACGAACAAGATGCAATGTTGATTGATAAATCGTGGGACCCTCGTCCGACAAATACGGATCGTGAAGGTGTATACGGAATGTCTTTATCCAACTATCAAATGTATGAAGCAGAGTTCTCATCAATGGGTGACCCAGTACCAGAACAAGACAGAAAGGATAAATATTACTACTGCTCTCTTCCTTCTGATAGGGTGGGCATCATGATATCACCAAATAGCCAGATCCCAGGTAGTACGTCTTCTGGAGACAAAGTGTGGTTCTGCGATAGAAGTGAGGATGAGGCAGGATATGCTATCAACGATTTGAGATACAGGTTTCCCACAGCTAATAATGTTTTCACGTATTTAAATGAGGAATTTTTCTTTCATCATTCTGGCGTTGATTCGATTAGCAATTATATGTTAGATAATGATTATCTTGATTTTAAAGTAGCATTCAGACTTCCTGAATACGACAGAGATATTGCACATCCTATCAATATGCTGCAGTTTGAAATCTGCGGTCGTCCTTAGATTGACAACACTATTTCGTCAAATTTTGTTCCTATTCCTCATACTAACATTGCTACAGTTGAACATTCTAATGAAACAATAATAAATCAATATGATTATGATTCACTAAACTCAGATGGTTTTAATAACAAAATCATCTGCCTCCGTGTCAGCAGACAAGACTTAATGAATGCAGATATGCTGCTGTATCAAGGAGGACGTTGGGTATTGTCAAACATATTCCCCAGAATTTGGTGGTATGCTAATTCAGATTTACTACTTGACTACATTGAAGTCGAAGATAATTGCCACCAGGATCTTATTGCAAATCAAACACAAAATGCGACAAAAATCAACAATCGCCTTGATGATTTACAAATTGCTGCAACTCAAGATAATCTTACAAGAGTATATAGCTTTGATGAACCAAATCAACCTCAGTTTGATTCTTATCGTCTTGTGCAGAATATGATTTCTTTCGGTAATCCAAGTATGTTTACTGCTATATACGATAGAAAGAGTGATAAGAAGAAAGTTGATAATCCTCAAGGTGCTGAAGATTATTATCAGCATCCAAAAGCTTTTATTGACGCTGCTAATCCTAAATTTCTTGCAGTGGATATTTATCCTATTCGAGCAGAAGTCGATTGGAACAACCCCGAAAATCCGTACACTGGTATTCAAGTCAAACTTGATAAGATGCTAGATAACTACCGTTATTACACTGAGCAGTGTCAATCGCACCCAGATATTAACTATGTTTTTATAGTGCAGTCTTTTGGAAAATGGGATAGAAACGAACAACCATTTCATTGGAGATCATGGATGAGACCACCTTATCAAACTCAGACGATGCTTCAGTATTTACCACTGTGTTACGGAGTTGATGGTATTATAAATTATAAAACAACTTCTTGGATTAAAGAAAGTTATGCTGATCAAGATAATGACGATTATGATTATGCACCTGTTAATATAGACTATTCAGCTTCTACAGATGGTGTTCCAATATAATCAAAACTTCTAACTATTACGCATTGCAGTCAGCTAATGCGAAGATACTAAAAATCGGACCAATAATAAGTGATCAACAACTAGATTGGCAGGGAGCCGATTGTTTAAGAATTGGATCGAATCCCACTGAATTTAACTTACAATCACTGTTGTTAGACGATCTACAAATCATTGATGCGGACGATGATCCGTATGATAATGGATACATTCAATGTGGCGCTTATCTAAACAAGGTAGTGTCTCAAAGGTTGGTGTAAAATAGGTAACGCCAGATGAAGAAAAAGGTTGAGCCAGATCCCGCTCTTTGTTTTAATGGTTAATCGAAACTAAAAGACAAGGAGACGATCATGACTCAACCGAAGCGAAAGAAAGATGAACAGGCGGAATTGGTCAAGTTATTTCGGTCGATAATACCGGGAGATTTTGTAAAAGTGCTTGAAAACAGTATCCAGAGGATCATTGAAGCTGAGCTCAGCACAATCCTGGGAGCAAAGCCTTATCAGCGCGTGGAGAGCAGAACCAACTACCGCAACGGCTATCGAGAGCGCAAAGAGCCTCTCAGCACCGGATTGGGGCCTATAAGCGTAAACATTCCCAAGCTCAGGAACGGCAGTTTCTATCCCTCTATCCTGGAGCAATATCAGAGGGTGGACCGGGCCTTGATCAGCATCATCAGCGAGGCCTATTTTGCCGGTGTCTCAACCCGCAGGATGAATCAGCTGTTCGTTGATCTGGGGCTTTCAAACATTGATCGCAGCTTTGTAAGCCGTTGCGCGAAGCAGATCGACGCGGAAGTGGAGGTTTGGAGGAACAGGGAGTTGGACAATCGGTATGCCTATATCTGGCTTGACGCGATCTACACCAAGATCCGGACAGAGAAGGGTGTGCGACCGACGGCGGTATTGATTGCCATTGGGTTGAAGGAAGACGGCCATCGTGATGTTTTGGGTCTTCACTTGGGTAACCGTGAAAGTTACTACAACTGGAAGGACTTCCTGCAAAGCCTCAAAGAGCGTGGTTTGGAGCGTAGCGAGCTCTGGATCAGCGATGAGCATGACGGCCTGATCAAATCGATAGAAGAGTGTTTTCCCGGCCAGCTCAGGCAACGCTGCATCGTCCACTGGATGCGCAATGCCCAGAGCAAGGTGTCAAAGACCGATCTATTATGGTTGCTGCCGCTCTTGAAAGACCTGGTGGGATCAAGAACGAGGGAATCGTTTGAACTTGCCTGGAGGAACTTGTGCGGCGTGGTCGAAGCCAAGGGCAAAGAAAAGCTTGGGAACTGGCTGGACGACACTTATCATGAGATTTCCGTGTATCTGGATTTCCCCGCCGGCCACTGGAGCAGGATAAAGTCCACCAACCCGCTTGAAAGGCTCAATGAAGAGCTCCGGCGCAGGGAAAAGAGCATCCGGATCTTTCCCGACGAAAAGAGCTGCATGCGCCTTCTGGGGGCTATTCTGCAGGGTTATTCGGAAGATTGGACCAGTGGCAGGATCTATCTGTCCGAGCCCTTGGAAAAGATCAGGGAACTACAGAAAAGACCCATACCGGTCGAGTCGCCGCGCGACGGGCTGGAGCCCTGCTCCGTCGGCT
>JAHYIU010000022.1 GCA_019429425.1 Candidatus Syntrophosphaera sp. | reverse complement strand
TGGAGGAACTGGATAATCACGATTTCACGCGATTCAAGTATCGCATTGCCAGTTAATCTTTTGCGTTAGCTCGCTGTCATTTGCCTGGTCTAATTTGCAATGATTTAGATGTGGGAAAGATAAGTTACTGGAGTCCATGCCCACCAGCGCTCATGTTGATTGTGCTTTTGCCGGTCTGGTTTGCGGGCGCGCTCGAATCCAGCGACTTACTTGTAACATAAACCTCAGTCTGTTGGATGTCCGGGATTCCGGGGTCCTCGCGGAGGATTAAAGCGAGTCCGTGGGGTGGGTCATCCCGAGACACTGGAATTATCAAAACCCACTCCACTCAATAAGATACGTCCCACTTTTCCAATTTAAAACCGGTGTTCCGGTCATGTCGCCCTCCTTATCAATACGGTGTCAATACGGACTCATTACGGACAAAGTCCGTAATGAGTCCGTATTGACACCGTATTGATAAGGGGAGCCATGTGGAAAAAAGTCCGCAGGTTTTCGGATTCGGGGCAATAAATATCTTGACAGATAGGCAATTTGCCAAAGGGATAGATGGAGCAAAGAACCAATCTTCGAAGCGGGGCCGCAAGCCGCCGCTTCAGAAAAGAAGACAAGGGGTGCCAGCATGATATCCAGAATAGTGGTCCTGGTCCTGGCCTGCGGAATTGCCGCGAGCCTGGGAGCAGCGAATAGCAAGCCATTCAACTATGAAGCCGCCTGGAAGGAGATCGACAAACTCCAGTCCGACGGATTGCCCCGCTCGATGGGCGAAAAGGTCGATTCCCTCTACGCCGCGGCCCTGCGGGAAAACAAGACCGACCAACAGATCAAGGCCTTGATCTACCAGCTCAAGATCATGCAGCAGGTGGAGGAATTCTCCGAGCAGAAGGCGATCGAGAAAGTGCGCGAACAGCTCCAAACCGCGCCGCATCCCGCCTCCGCCATCCTGCACAGCATGCTGGGCCAGCTTTATTGGAGCTATTACCAGTCAAATCGCTGGCGCTTTGGGCAGCGCACGGAAACGATCAATTTTGAGCCAAAAGACATCGCCACCTGGGACCTGAAAACGATCACCAAAGAGGCCATTTCCGAATACCGGCTGTCTTTGGAACGCTCGTCAGAACTGCAAAAACACAGCATTGCCGACTATCCTGCCGTGATCGCCGGAGGCGGTGCTGAGGAAAGGGCGCTGCGCCCCACCCTGTATGACTTTCTGGCCCACCGCGCCCTGGAATTCTATGCCAATGACGAATCCGGCTTGACTCTGCCCTTCGACGAATTCACCCTTACGGACAGCAAATACTTCCAGCCCGCGTCCAGCTTCGCCAAAATGCAGATCGCCACCCCGGACACCCTTTCCCTCAAATATCAGGCCATCCAGCTCTATCAGGACCTGATCCGCTTCCATCTGGAGGATGCCGATCCCGCCGCGTTGGTGGAGGTGAATCTGGAGCGCCTGCGCTTCGTCTATGACAATTTTGCCCTGGAAGTCGCGGAAAAACATTATGAGAGCGCGCTGCGCCTGGAGCAAAGCAAATATGCTGGCCATCCCGCCTCGGCCTCCGCGGCCTTCCGGCTGGCGGAACTGGTCTACGAGCTGGGAAGCCGCTACAAACCTGAGTTTTCTGAGGATTACCGCTGGAATTTCAAGAACGCCCTGGAGATCTGCCGGGAGGGCGTGAATGCCCATCCCAAAAGCTTTGGCGGCCGGGCCTGCGCCGCTCTGGCGGACAGGATCCAGACCCCCTCTTTGGACCTGACCACGGAAAGCCACGTTGTACCCCGCGCGCCGGTCAAAGCCTTGCTGCGCCTGGCCAATCTGTCACGCGTGCGGGTCCGGGCCTACCGCGTTCCGTATGCCAGCCTGGAAGATGACGAATATCAGGAAAACTATTACTGGCAGCGCGACGATTATCAGAAGCTGAAGGAACTGGCGCGCAAGAAACCTCTCTGGGAGAAGACCTTCGAGCTCGCCAACGAAGGGGATTTCCGCTCCCACAGCTATGAACTGCCGCTCACCTCCTTCGCCGCAGGCAACTACGTAGTGATCGCCGACAGCGAGGACGAAACCCCGCACGGAGGCAAGCTTTTGGGCTTCAGCCTCTTCTCCAGCACCCGCATTTCCTATCTGACCCGGAGCATGGAGCAGGGCTCTTTGCTGCTGCTCGACCGGGACAGTGGAGCGCCGCTAGCCGGAGCGCGGGTTAGGACCTATTCCCGGGATTGGGACCGCTCCAGAAGTGTCTATAAATACGCCCAAACCTGGTCTGGAACCAGCGACGCGCAAGGCCTGGTGGACCTTTCCGGCAAAGAAACGTCCTGGAACACCAAAATGCTGATCACCCTGGGAACGGATTCCCTGCTGGTCGGCAACCAATATCTGGGCGGCCGGAATCAGCGGAGCCAGATATCCACGACCTGCCTGATGTTCACCGACCGCGCCATCTACCGGCCCGGGCAGACCATCTTTGTCAAAGGCGTCCTCTATGAGACCAACGGCGAAAAGCACAACGTGCTCAGGCCCAACACCGAGCTGGAGGTCATCTTCTATGACGTGAACTCCCAGATCGTTGCCCAGGAGAGGGTCCGGACCAATGAGTACGCCACTTTCAACACCACTTTCACCGCCCCCAAAGGCGTCCTGACGGGAAACATGTACATTGCCACGGGCTACATGACAGTGCCGGGAAAGACGGCGGGCTCTTATTCCAAGGTCAAGGTGCAGGGCATGATCAGCTTCAGCGTGGAGGAATACAAGCGTCCGCGCTTTGAAGTGAAGCTGGACCAGCCTTCCGCCACCTACAAGCTGGAACAGTACGTGAGCCTGAAAGGCAGCGCGCTTTCCTATGCCGGCTTTCCGATCGACAACGCGACCGTGAATTTCCGGATCACGCGCCAGGCCCGCTATCCCTGGTGGTTCTGGTGGTGGGGTCCCAGCCCGGCCACGCCGCAAAAGGAGATCGCGCGCGGAACGGCGGTGACGGACTCTGGTGGCGAATTCAGCCTCACTTTCCTGGCCTCTGGCGATCCCTCCGTGCTGACCAGATTCAATCCCTATTTCCTGTTCGTGATCACTGTCGACGTCACCGACATCAGCGGCGAAACGAGGTCCGGGCTATTGCGGCTCAGCATCGGGGACCAGGAACTGCTGCTGGATCCCGTGCTGGGCGAAAACATCGATCTGGCCACCCAAGAACTGCTCATCCCGGTCCGGACCACCAACCTGGGCGGCGAGCCCATTCCCGCGCGCGGAAAGGTCACCATTTCCCAGCTTCAGGCCCCCGGCAACATCCAGAAAAGAAGGCTGTGGAACTCTCCCGACCGCAATTATCTGGAGCGGGGGGAATTTCTGAAGCTCTTTCCCAACGACATCTATGCAAAAGAGGACAACATCAGCGCCTGGAAGGTCCTGGAATCAGTCTGGAGCGGAACTTTCGCCACTCCGGACCAGGATACGCTAAGGATCGATAATCTCAGGAAATGGCAGCCCGGGGCTTACGTCCTCGAAGCCATTGCCACCTATAACCAACAGGAGATCAAGGTCACCAAGTATTTCACGGTCTACGATTCCGGAGCCAAAAACCTGCCCAGGCCTGTGGCGGAGTGGTTCGTGCCCATAAAAACCGTCTGCGAGCCCGGCGAAGAGGCCAAAATCCTGATCGGCAGCGGCTACGACGGCGTTTCCCTGCTCATGGAGGTGGAAAAGGACCACGCCATCGTGGAAAGCCGGCGCCTGAGCCTGGACGGGGAACAGAAGCTGATCGAACTGCCCGTCGTGGAGGCCGACCGGGGCAGCTATTACGTGCATTTCACCTTCATCCGCGACGGGCGTTTGTACTCCCGCACCCAGGAGATCACCGTGCCCTGGACCAACAAGCAGATCTCCTTTGAATACAGCACTTTCCGCGACAAACTGCTCCCCGGGCAGGAAGAGGAATGGCGGCTCAAACTGAAGGACCACACCGGCGGCAAGGTCACCGCGGAGGTCCTGGCCTCCATGTATGACGCCTCTTTGGACGCCTTCCGTTCCAGCACCTGGAGCGTCGGATTCCATGGTAAGGTGAGCAGATGGGGCGGTTGGTCGAACTACGCCTTCGTCAATCCGGTCAACCTCATCACCATACACAGACAGCATTACACCCCCTATCCAGAGCGGCATTACGACCAGTTGAACTGGTATGGCTACAGTATTGGATACTACTACGGAAGGATGATAAGCTATGATCTGATGATGGCGATGCCTGAAGCCGCCATGATGAAGGATACGGTGGGCAGCAGCAGGGAAATTGAAGAAACAGCCCAGAGCGGGGTCGCGAATGAGGCGGATATGTCTTTCCAGAGTGTTGCTGAAGCCCAGGTTCTCCCAGCAGAGGATCTTTCCGGTGTGCAAGCACGCGTCAATTTCAACGAGACGGCCTTCTTCTATCCAGAACTCAGGACGGACGAAAACGGCGAGGTCAGCTTCGTCTTCACCGTGCCGGAAGCCCTCACCAAATGGAAGTTCCGCGCCTTCGCCCTCTCCAAAGATCTCCAGACCGGCCTCACGGAGAACGGCACCGTGACCCAGAAACCCCTGATGGTGCTGCCCAACGCCCCACGCTTCCTGCGCGAGGGGGATAGGCTCACCTTCAGTGCCAAGATCACTTCGCTGGACGAGACCGACCTCTCTGGAAACTGCCAGCTCTTCCTCTTCGACGCCATCACGCTGGAACCCGTGGATGCCCTGTTCAAGCTCAGAAACGCCCAGCAGCCTTTCTTCGTAAAGAAAGGCGAGAGCAGCAGCCTGAGCTGGGATCTGGAAATACCTGCCGGCCTGGGTGCTGTAACCTACAGGGTTGTGGCCCGCTCCGGGGATTTTTCCGACGGCGAGGAAAACACCCTGCCCATCCTCACCAATCGCATGCTGGTGACCGAAAGCCTGCCTCTGCCGGTGCGGGGGAATACCAGCAAATCCTTTGTCTTTGCCAAACTGCGGGACAGCGGGGATTCGGCCACCATCCGCCATCACAAGCTGACCCTGGAATACACTTCCAACCCGGCCTGGTACGCGGTTCAGGCCCTGCCCTACCTGATGGAATATCCCCACGACTGCAACGAGCAGATCTTCTCCCGCTTCTACGCCAACAGCCTCGCCTCCCACATCGCCAACTCCAATCCCCGCATCCAGCGGGTCTTTGAGTCCTGGCGCGACACTCCCAATTCCGCCGCCCTGCTTTCCAACCTGGAGAAAAACCAGGAACTGAAGGCCGTGATCCTGCAGGAAACCCCGTGGGTGCTGGACGCGAAGGATGAAAGCCAGGCCAAACAAAGGATCGGCCTGCTCTTCGACCTCAACAACATGGCCAACCAGTATCAAACCGCCCTGCTCAAACTGCAGCAGAACCAGAATCCCAGCGGCGCCTGGCCCTGGTTCCCGGGCATGCGTGATTCCTGGTGGGTGACGCAGTACATCGTGGAAGGCTTCGGACACCTCGACCATCTCGGCGTGACGGCCATCCGCGAGGATTCCCAGGTCTGGGAAATGCTTCAAGCCGCCATCCGCTACACAGACCGCGAGATTCTCCGCGACTATGAGAACATCAAGCGCTACGGACGTCTGGAGGACGACAACCTGGGCTACATGGAGTTGCACTATCTCTATGCCCGGTCGTATTTTAAGGATATCAGGATACCCGAGGACGTGAACGTGGCGGTGGATTACTTCAAAGGCCAGTCGGAAAGATATTGGCTGAGTAAAGACCTCTTCGGACAAGGCCTGATCGCCCTGGCCCTGCACCGCGACGGAAACAAGGTGATTCCCGGCAAGATCATCGCCTCCCTGAAAGAGCGGGCCCTGCACGATGAGGAACTGGGCATGTGGTGGAAAAACGACAACTGGGGCTGGTTCTGGTATCAGGCCCCGATCGAGACCCAGGCCCTGCTGATCGAGGCTTTCAACGACATCACCGGCGATACCGAATCCATCGACGGCCTGCGCACCTGGCTGCTTAAAAACAAGCAGACCACGAACTGGAAAACGACCAAAGCAACCGCGTCAGCCTGCTACTCCTTACTGCTTTCCGGAACCGAATGGCTGAACACGGAGCAATTGGCCCAGATCACGATTGGCGGAGAGATCCTCGATCCCACCAAACTGGAAGGCTCTCAGGTGGAGGCTGGGACAGGCTATTTCAAAACCTCTTGGTCCGGCGGTGAGGTCACTCCTCAAAAAGCCGCGGTGAGCGTCTCCAACCCCAATGACGTGGCTTCCTGGGGCTCCCTCTACTGGCAGTATTTTGAGGACCTGGACAAAATCACTCCGGCGGAAACCCCGCTGAGCCTAAAGAAACAGCTTTTCATTGAGCGGCTCACGGACACCGGCCGGGTGCTGGATCCCATCAGCGATAAAACCAGGCTGAAAGTGGGCGACAAGGTGATCGTGCGTATCGAACTGCGCACGGACCGGGACATGGAGTATGTGCACCTGAAAGACATGCGCAGCGCCGGATTCGAGCCCATCAACGTGCTTTCCCAATACAAGTGGCAGGACGGCCTGGGCTATTATGAGGCCACCGGAGACGCCTCCACCAACTTCTTCATCGAATACCTGCGCAAGGGCACCTACGTTTTCGAATATCCGCTCCGCGTGTTCAATGCGGGCGATTTTTCCAATGGCATCACCAGCGTACAATGCATGTACGCACCGGAGTTCAGTTCCCATTCCGAGGGGATCCGCGTGACGGTGGAATAGGCCTGTTGAAAACCTATCCGGAAGAGCAGCAGTAACTTGGACCTCATTCCCGGACCGACCGGAGGCGGACGATCTGCTCTGGGCGGTCCGGGACTGGCATGATGGTCAAAGATGGAAATCCCGCAGATACGGCCCTGCAGAAAAAAATTCTTGACAATTCTCCGCGCTCTTTGGTTACTTGTATTTTGAGCTGGTTTCGGACCCTCCGGCTCACCAGAGGAATCATCAATGAAAAGGATAAATTTGAGATGTGGATAGTCAAGAGCATACACGTGATCTGGCACGCCCTGATCCTGGCTGTATTTTTCAGCCGGACTTTTGTTATCCGGCTGATCACCAAAAATCCGATCAAACGCCGCCTGTGGGAGATCAAGAACACCACCCTCACTTCCAAGTGGTTCGTGCACTCCTTTCATCTCAAGCTGCAGGTGAGAAATCCTGAGCGCCTGAAAGAACTGAAAGACCAAAGCCTGCTCGTGGTGGGAAACCATGCCTCGCTGCTGGATATATTCGCCCTCGGGGCCCAGGACAACTATGTTTTCATCACCTCCAAGGACATGAGCGAAACCCCTGTCCTGGGTGAAGTTGTGCGCTCCGGAGGCACCCTGTATACCGACCGCAAAGAGAAAGCCAGCCTGCCCCAGGAGATCAAGCGCTTCGCGGAAACCGTGCGCGCGGGCTTCAAGGTGGTCCTCTTTCCCGAGCAATCAGGCACCGACGGTTCCCATGTCAAGGAATTCCGCAAATCCCTCTTCCAGGTTGCAGTGGAAGGCTGCTGCACGGTCCTTCCCGTCTGCATCCGCTATCTGCGCCTGGACGGCAAACCGTTGACAGACTTGAACCGTTCCACGGTCTGCTGGTACAAAGGCATCAACATGCTCAAGCACTATTGGAACCTTCTGGCGCGCCGCATCGAGGCAGAACTGAGCTTCCTCGACCCGGTGGAATACGACCCGGCCCGCAACCGGGGCGAACTTTCCGATCTCGTCTACGAAAAGGTGAGCGAGGCATTTCGCAGTTACGACACGCAAACCACATGAGCACAATCTTTTAAGGAGACAAAATGGCCAAAAGGAACGACCGGCTCCAACTCGGCAAGGCAAATTTCATCATTTTGGCGGTGGCGGCAATTTTGCTGGTCATCGGCTATATCATCATGGCGCAGAACGAGATAACGATCTCGCCCCTGATCCTGGTGGCCGTCTATGTGGTGCTGATCCCCTTCGGACTGCTCTATAAAGGCAAACCCAAGGAATAGCCTTGACCCTGCTCACTGAGGAGACCGCCGCCAAGCTCAAGCGCTTTCAGTTCCAGGCCAAAGCCATCGTCGAAGGTTTCCTCGTCGGTCTCCACAAATCCCCCTACCACGGCTTCAGCGTGGAATTTTCCGATCACCGCGAATATAACAGCGGCGATCCGATCAAGAACATCGACTGGAAGATCGTGGCCAAAACAGAACGCTACTACGTCAAACGCTTCGAGGAGGAGACCAACCTCCGCTGCTACATCATCCTGGACCACAGCCGCTCCATGTTCTACGGCTCCGGGGACAGCACCAAGATAGATTACGCCTGCCGTCTGGCCGCGGCGCTGTCCTGGCTGATGATCGGGCAAAAGGACGCGGTCGGGCTGGTCACCTTCAACACCCAGATCACCTCGATGCTCCCTCCCAAGGCCTATCGGGGCTACCTGGCCCAGATCTTCAGGGTGCTGGCTGAACTTGAGCCCAAGGATTCCACCCGGCTGCTGGAAAACCTGCACAAAGCGGCGGAATCGATCCGCAAGCGCAGCCTGATCATCGTCATTTCCGACCTCCTGGACGACCCGGACAAAATCATCGAGGGGCTCAAACATTTCCGTTCCATGCACCACGAGGTCCTGGTCTTCCACATCACGGACCTTCAGGAAGACGATTTCCGCTTTCGCCACGAGACCGAATTCGTGGACAGCGAGACCGGGGAAATGCTGACCGTCAATCCCTGGCAGATCAGGAGCGAATATCTGGCCAATTATTCCGGGCACGTCAACCGGCTCAAATCGGACTGCCACCAATACCAGATCGAATACAACCCCGTGAGCACGGCCACCCCCATCGACGACCTGCTCCTTAAATACCTTTTGATGCGCAAAAAGGGCTGAGGTCCATATCCGATGTGCCGCGCAAGAGGAAAACTTCAAACAAGCCCCAAAATGGAGCTTTGAGAGCATGGAGCCCAGACGCGTCATGGCCCAACAGATCAGAGAGGCCATGATCTCTGCCATCGGGGAAATTTACTGCCGCCCCCACTCCGAAACACTCGAGCTTCTGAAAATTGCCCGCGATCAGGAACAGGATGAGATCGCCCGGGATATGCTGGATTCCATTCTGGCCAACGCGGAGATCGGAGCCAGGGAAGGCATCCCTGTTTGCCAGGATACCGGCTTGGTGATCGTGTTTGCTGAGATAGGCACTTCAGTTCTGATCGAGGGCGTCACCCTGCGTGATATAATTGAAGCCGCAGCTGCCGAGGCCTGGCAGAAATATTTCCTGCGCGATTCCATCGCGTCAGACCCGCTCCGCCGGGTGCAAAAACCTGAGCCGGCAAACACCGGATCTGAAGGATGCAATACTGGCCCGGAGACCTTGTACGGGCCAGACACAGCCAAATCAATTCCGGTAATTCTGCATCTCGATCAGGTTCCCGGGGAAAAGCTCACCCTGCATGTCGCGCTTAAAGGCGGCGGCGCGGAAAACTGCAGCGCGCTTAAAATGTTCAACCCCACCACCCCTCTTGAGGATATCGAGGACTTCATTGTCGCGACGGTTGTGCAAGCTGGAGGCAAAGCCTGTCCGCCGGTTATCGTGGGAGTTGGTATCGGTGGAGATTTTGAGCTTTGCGCCCGGCTGGCCAAGCAAGCCCTGATCGTTCCTCACTCCGCCGAGGGCAAGAAGATCTGTCTTTTGAACCTGGAGCAGCGCCTCTTGGATAGGATCAACGCAGAGGGAAAGGGGGTGCAGGGTTTTGCAGGCTCCACCACCGCGCTCGAGGTCAGGATCCTGACAGCGCCCTGCCATATCGCATCCCTGCCCGTGGCCGTGAATCTGGACTGCCATGCGCACCGCTGCACCACGAGGATCATCTGATGTTTCACGTGAAACATGGTCCTGCGTTTGAGTTCATTAATGGCAAAACCGAGGGACAGAGGCAAGGAGATCTGTTGACATGGGAAAAAGCAGAGCATAAATTGCCTGACCACTTTTCAGCCGTTCCCTGCACTGGAATCCAACCGAAAAACAAAATCCCTTTCCTGCAAAGATGAAAACCTACAAGCTGAGTTTACCCCTTGATCCACAAGTTATCCACAATCTAAAGCGGGGTGACAAGATCCTGCTCAGCGGTGTTCTGTATACAGCCCGCGACCAGGTGCATGCCCGGCTGGCTGAACTTATCCACAGGGGCGAAGACATCCCAATTCCACTTTCCGAGGGTGCGCTTTTTTACTGCGGCCCTTCGCCCACTCCGCCCGGAAAGATCAGCGGCGCCATTGGGCCCACCACCTCGTCCCGGATGGACAGATTCACCCCCCTGCTGTTGGAGCAGGGCTTGCAAGTCATGCTCGGCAAAGGCGAACGTTCTCCGGAGGTCGAGTCTGCGATAAGAAAGCACGGGGCCTTGTATCTGGTCTGCGTGGGAGGCATCTCGGCCCTGCTCACCAAGAGCGCAGTTTCACGTGAAACCTTCCTTTGGCCGGAGCTGGGCGCCGAGGCAGTCTATCGCATTGTGGTGCAAGACTTTCCCTGCTACGTAGCCCTGTCCTGAAGCCATCGCCCTCCCGATCACTACGCTATCAATACGGACTCATTACGGACTTTGTCCGTAATGAGTCCGTATTGACACCGTAATGATAAGGGGAGCCATATCTGGGTATTCCTGGTAATTGTCTGTTGGGCAGATAGTTAGATCTGCTTGAAGTCCAAAGCCAATTTGGCGGTAATTTCCGGCTAGAGTCCAGGCTCGTTCCTCTCTCGACTCCAGCTTTTCGTTCAGGCCTGGGCGAGGCGGTTCTTGTAGTCCCTGAGTTTTTCCCTGAGATCAGCGTCCTGCAGGGCCAGGATCTGGATGGCAAGCAGGGCGGCGTTTTTGGCCCCGCCGATCGCCACGGAGGCCACAGGAACGCCAGGCGGCATTTGGGCTATGGAAAGCAGGGCATCCAGGCCACCCAAACCACCGCTGGCCAAGGGTATGCCGATCACGGGCAAAATGGTTTGGGAGGCGATCACACCCGGCAGATGGGCGGCCATGCCAGCGGCGGCGATGATCACCTTAACACCTTCAGCCTCAGCCGCTTGGGCAAGCAGGACGGTGTTGGCCGGCTGGCGATGCGCGGAGGAAACGTGGAAATCGTAGGCGACCCCGAATTCTTCCAGGACCTGTTTGACCGGTTCGCAGGAAGCGAGGTCGCTCTTGCTGCCCAAAAACACGCGTACCAGGGGCATAACTTATTTTTCCTGAGAGTCTTGCAACACCGTAAGGTGCTGGTGGATCTCCTCCACATTGGCGGCGCTGGAGAAAGCTTCCAGGATGCCGGGGCTCATGATCAGCTTGGAGATGTAGGAAAGGCTGAAGAGGTGCTGTTTGTCGTTGTGCAGCAGGAGCATGAAGAAGATGTTGACCGGTTTGTTATCCGGGGCGTCGAAATCCACCGGTTCACTGGAGCGGCCGAAGAGGATGCTGGGGGCCTTGATCTTGGAGGGGTGCAGGTGGCGCGGGTGGAGCAGGGCGACCCCGTGTCCGATGGCGGTGGAGATCAGTTCTTCGCGGGCGACGACGACCTCATAGAGCCAGCGGGCGTCGCGGACGAGCTTGAGTTCCTTGGCTTTTTCGCTCAGGATGCGGATGGCGTCGAATTTGTTTTCAGCGCCGAAATCCAGAAAAATGTTTTCGGGCCGCATGTATTCCTCAAAGTGGCAGATCACGCGCTTGAGTGCGAGCAGATGTTCGTCCCGTTCATTGAGGTTTTCCAGCCATTCATTGAGGGAATCTTCGTCGATCTTGACGTTCTTGCCCACCAATTTGGTCTCGAAAGTCTCGCTGTTTATCATCTCCTGGATGACGCGTTCGGACACCTTGAGTTTCTTTGCTGCATCGGCCTTGGAAATGTATTTCTTGGCCATTGTTAACCTCCCTTGGTTTTGGCACAGTAAAATATCAAGTGGATCTTTTGGCAAGGTTTAACTTGACAAAGATAGAGATTTTTTTGAGGATGGCATAATGGTCAAGAAATTTATTTGGTTCGGACTCCTCTGCGCGGTACTTTTTGGCTGCTCATATTCCGTATATTCAAATGCTTACCCGCATTTGAAAAAAATTGCCGTGCGCGCTTTTGAGAACAGATCCACCGAGTTTGATCTGGGCGACAGGGTGCTCAATGGACTGACGGAGCAGTTTCAAAAGGACGGGCGGCTGAAGCTGGTCACGCAGCAGCCGGATTGCACGCTGGAAGGGGAGATCACGGGCCTGGACGAGAACGTTTACAGCTATGACAGCGGGAACAACGTGCAGGATTACATGCTGCGCCTTTACTGCAGCGTCACTTTCACCGATCTGATCAACAACCAGACGATCTATGAAAACAAAAACCTGGTGCTGACCGAGGCCTACGCCGTATCCAGCGAAAGCACGGCCAAATCCAAAAGCAAAGAGGAAGCCATTGATGAACTCATCGCGCAGCTCTTCCGGAACATCGTCCAAAACAGCCTCGAAACCTGGTGAGGGCGTGCGCCTGAACCGCTGGCTGGCTGAATGCGGAGTCTGTTCGCGCCGCGAAGCGGATGAACTGATCCGCCGTGGCGAGGTGCGCGTGAACGGCGAGGCCTGCGCCGACCTCAGCCGCAGGATCGATCCCGCGCAGGATACGGTCGAGCACAAGGGCAAGAAGCTGGAACGAGCTCAGGAGAGGACCTATCTGCTGCTGAACAAGCCTCGGGGCTACGTTGTTTCCCGGTCTGATGAGTTTGAGCGCCAGACCATCTATGCCCTGCTTCCGGAAAGCGCTGCCAACCTGCGCTACGCCGGACGTTTGGACAAAAATTCCGAAGGCCTGCTGCTGCTTACCAACGACGGGGATATGATCAACCGGCTCACGCATCCCACCCACAAGGTGGAAAAGGTCTACCGGGTGGAGATCAACCGCCGTTTGGGCAAAAAGGAACTGGACGCGCTACGCGCCGGGGTGCGCATCGAAGGCGGGATCACTCATTCCGCGGGAGTGTATGTCAAAAGCAGCACGGAAAGCGGCATGACGCTCAAGCTGGTGATCACCGAAGGGCGCAAGCGCCAGATCCGCCAGATGGTTGAGGCTGTGGGCGCCAAGGTTTTGCGGCTCAAGCGGCTGCAGTTCGGGCCTCTGCTGTTGAAAGACCTTCCCACCGGCCGCTGGAGGTTGCTCACGGCAGCGGAATTGCGCGCCCTTAAATTCATCACGGAGAAAGCCAAAACATGAAAATAGCCTTGCTGGGACTGCCCAAAAGCGGCAAGACAACCATCTTCAACGCCGTGACCAAAAGCTCGGCCAGCACGGACAAATACGCTCCGGCGGCCACAGAGCCGAACGTCGGGGTCGTGCAGGTGCCCGATGAACGGGTCATCCGGCTGAGCGAGCTTTACAAACCCAAGAAGACGATCTACGCCCACATCGAATACCGCGATTATCCGGGAATTTTCTCGGCCCACGCGGAAAATCCGGACAACGCCCTGTTTTCGGACATCAAGGCCAACGAGGGTTTCGTTTTGGTGCTGCGTGCCTTTAGAGACGAGGAACTGGACGGCCTGTTCGCTGCCGGGGAGCCTTTGCGGCAGCTGTCCGCCTTTGAGGACGAGATGCTGCTGAGCGACCTGATCGTGGCTGAAAAGCGCATCGAAAAGATCGAACTGGGCTACAAGCGTGGCGTGAAAACCGCCGCCATCCAGTTTGAGGAAAAGATCCTGCGCCAGGTCTGCGAGCAGCTTCAATCCGGCCAACCCCTGCGCGGCATGGAACTCCATCCCGAGGAGGAAAAGGCCCTGCGCGGCTTCCGCTTTTTCAGCCAGAAACCGCTGTTGGTGCTGATCAATTGCCACGAGGACGACTACCACGGCATGGATGACCTGAAGCAGCAGATCGAGGCTCGGGGTTTTCACGCCGAGGTGATCGCGGGGCGTTTTGAGGAAGAGCTCAGCAAGCTGGAAAGCGATGAGGCGCAGCTCTTTATGGAGGACATGGGGATCAGCGAAAGCATCCGCGACCGTTTCACCCATCTCTGCTACAGCATGCTCGGCTACATCAGCTTTTTCACCGTCGGCGAGGACGAAGTGCGGGCCTGGACCATCGAGCAGGGCGACACCGCGGTCATCGCGGCCGGCAAGATCCATTCGGACCTGGCGCGGGGCTTCATCCGGGCGGAATGTTTCGCCTATGACGACCTGATGGCGCACGGCTCGGAAAAGGTTTTGCGCGAAAAGGGCTTGTTCCGCTTGGAAGGCAAGGACTACAGCGTGAATGACGGGGACATAATCTCTGTCCGCTTCAGCGTTTAGCAGGAAGAAAATGGCAAAAAGAAAGCGAAAATACACAAAAAGCAATTCCAGAAAGAAGCGGCGTTCTCTGAAAGCCTGGCAGAAACGTTTGGTCTCGGGGCTGCTGACCCTTTTCGGGCTGCTGGTCATGATATCTTTGCTGTTCGGCCCGGATTCGATCCAGGCGGATATCGCCAGGCTCAATTCAGGCGGCAACTTCTTCTCCTGGCTGTTCCAGAGGGACGTCCAGATCACAAATCCGATGGGCATTTTTGGGGTGGCAGTCGGTTATTTTTTCTCTTATTTCTTTGGTTTCCTGCTCTCGCTGGTGGGCGCGGCGCTGTTCAGCCTGGTCTCGATGCAGTATTTTCTGGATCCCGAAACACCCCGAAGCCGGCAGAAGGGCTACTTGCTGATTATCATCGTTTTCCTGCTACAAGTGCTTGTCGCCAAAAACCTTACAAACTACGATCACACCGTGATACCGCGGGCCATTTGGGTTGGGCTGTCCGCTGTGTTCAGCAGTTTCGGCGCCTCCCTGCTCCTGATCCTGGGCATGGCGCTCACCCTCATCCTGGTATTGGAATACAGGCGGATAAAAGAAGGCCTGTCCAAGCTTTGGGAAGATTTTTCCCGCAACCGCGAACTGCGCCGGCAGCAAGCCAAAAACGGAACTCCGACCATCAGCGCCGAAGGTGCCGCGCCAGCCATCGCCCCGGTGATCCAAAACCATTCCCAGCAGCAGGATACGCCTGCTGGAGAGCCAGCGCGGCCCTCCAGGGACAAGGTGAGCGAAAAAAGCAGGCCCGTCCCGCCGCCGCGTCAAGATGAAGAAGATGACGAGGACCGCGAATACGTGATCCCCTCCATCGCGGACTTTTTGGAAAGCCCGGTCAAGCTATCAGAGCGCGACCGCAAAGAGATCGAAAACCAAATCCTGAGCACGAGCCAGATCCTCAAATCCAAGCTTTCGGAATTTGGAATCGAGGCCGAGGTCCGCAACGTCAACATCGGGCCGATCATCACGCAGTATGAACTGGAGCCGGCCAAAGGCGTGAAGGTGAACCGCTTCACCTCGCTGGCCGACGACATTGCCCTGGCGATCAAGGCCAAATCCATCCGGGTTCAGGCTCCGATCCCTGGCCGCGGTTTGATCGGGATCGAGATCCCCAACCTCAGCCGGGACATGATCTATCTGCGCGACCTGCTCCTCTCCGAAGAGATGCGGGCCATGAAGTCCAAGCTCGCGTTCGGCCTGGGCAAAGACACCTCAGGCCATCCCGTGGTCACCGATCTGGCAAAGATGCCCCACCTGCTCATCGCCGGTGCCACCGGCAGCGGTAAAAGCGTGTGCATCAACACGATAATAATGAGCCTGATCCTGCGCACGACCCCGGAGGACCTGCGCCTGATCCTGATCGACCCCAAGAGGGTGGAACTCGCTGGCTACAATGAACTTCCGCATCTCATCGGCAGTGTCGTAACCGAGCCCGACCACGCCCTGGAAAACATGTATTGGGCGGTGAAGGAGATGGAGCGGCGCTACGAACTGCTGCAGGAGGCGCGGGTGCGCGACATCAATGCCTTCAACGAACGCGCGGAACAGGACGGCGAATTTGAGAAACTGCCCTTTATCGTGATCATCGTGGACGAGTTTGCCGACCTCATCCTCACCAGCGGCAAGGACATCGAATTGCCCATCACCCGCCTGGCGCAGATGGCTCGCGCGGTCGGGATCCATCTGATCCTGGCCACCCAGAGGCCCTCCATCAAGGTCATCACCGGCATCATCAAGGCCAATTTTTCCGCCCGGATCGCCTTCCAGGTCTCATCCCGCGTCGATTCGCGCGTGATCCTGGACATGATCGGCGCGGAACGGCTGCTGGGGAATGGCGACATGCTCTTCATGCCGCCCGGAAAGGCAGTTGCAGAGCGCATTCACGGGGCCTTTGTCTCCGACCACGAGATCGCCCGGGTCTGCGAATTTTTGGGCATGCAACCCAAGCCGAAGCAGGAGTTTGCCATCGTGCCGGAAGACTCTGGCGAGTTTGGCGATTTCGACTATGACGACGAACTCTTCCCCGAGGCCGCCAGGGTGGTGGTTTCCGCCAACACGGCCTCGGTCTCCATGCTGCAAAGGCATTTCCGCATCGGCTACGCCAGGGCAGGACGCCTGATCGACCTGCTGGAACGAGCCCATATCATCGGACCGCATTTGGGGTCCAAATCACGCGACGTCCTGGCCACCACCGAGGACCTGATCCATCGCGGCATCATCCGCGGAGACTGATTTTCCGCAGGATACGGCCTCGGCAGCGGTATAAACTGCAAAGATCCGGGATTGACCTTTAAGACAAAGAAATACAACGAGATAACCCATAGAGGAAGGACAATGAAGAAGTATCTGCTGCTGTTGGCACTGCTGTTCCTGGTCCTGGCAAACCACGCCGCGACAAGCAGTTCCGACCTGTATGCCAAACTGCGGTCGGCCTATCAAAGCCTGAAAAGCTTCCAGGCCGAGGTGCTGCAAAGCAATTTCTACCCGCAGCTCAACAAGGCCATCAGCTACGACGGGAAGATCTATTTCACTCCCGGCAGGATGCTGATGAGCTTCACCAAGCCAAGCGTGCAGCGTCTCAAGATCGAAGCAGGGCGGGTGGAGCTCTATGACGCTTCATCCAACACGTTGTTCCGCACCGACATGCTGCCTGAATTTGGCAGAATGAACCCGGTGGAAATACTCCAGCTCTATTGGACAAAGTCTTCCGTGACAGTAACTTCGGAAGACAAGAACAGCGCCGGGGTGAAGCTCGTGCCCGCCAAGGACGATCTGGTGAGAACGCTCTCAGCCACCCTGAACAAGAACAGCGGCATCGTGAGCAAACTGAGCTATACGGACCGCGGTGGAAATTCCGTAACTTACACATTCACAAACATCAAGCTCAACGGCAGTATCCCGGAATCTGTTTGGAACTTCCGCTACCCCGAAGACGTGCAAGTCGTTGAGCAATAGCAGGTAAGAAAGATGATAGCATTGATCATGGCCGGCGGCTCCGGCACCCGCTTCTGGCCTGCCAGCCGTTCTGACCAGCCCAAGCAGTTTCTCCGCGTTTCCGGAGACAAGTCCATGCTGCAGTTGACTTTCGAGCGTCTGGAGCCTTTGGTCCCGGCCGCCCGGACCTATGTGGTCACTTCCGCATCCCAGTCAGGCCTGGTGCGTGAACATCTGCCCCAACTGCCAGCCGAAAACATCATCATCGAGCCCTTTGGCATGAACACGGCGCCCTGCATAGCCCTGAGCCTGGCCCATCTGGAAAGGCTTTGGCCGCCCGGGGAGACGATGCTGGTTTTGCCCGCCGATCACGTGATCAAGGACATTCCGCTGTTTCTGGACAGCCTGAGGAAGGCGGAAAGCGTGGCCAAGACGGGAGCTCTGGTCACCTTCGGCATTGTGCCTGAATATCCGGCCACCGGCTATGGCTATATTCAAACTGGAGAGGAACTTGAAGCCGGAGTGATCAGGGTTGAGCAGTTCAAGGAAAAGCCAGACCTGGCCACCGCCACCAGTTTCCTGCGGCAGGGCAACTTCCTCTGGAACAGTGGGATGTTCGCCTGGAGCCTGAGTTCGATCCACGCAGCCTTTGCCTCATTTCTGCCCGAAGCTCTGGAAGTGGCCAACGAGGTGATTAAACTAAGGGAAAACTCTGTCCCTGAGACAGATATAGAAATCAGCTATGGCAAGATGCCGCGCCTGCCGATTGACATCGGGATCATGGAAAAAGCCTCCCAGAGGGCCGTTCTGCCTGTAAGTTACGGCTGGAGCGATGTAGGTTCCTGGAAAGCGCTGGCGGACATTTCTTCGGCGGACGGGGACCTGAACCATTTCCAACAGGACGGATACTCCCGTTCTGCCAGGGATAACTATGTGTACAGCAAGAAGTTCGTAGCCCTGATCGGAGTGGCCGGACTCTGCGTCGTGGAAACCGAAGACGCCATCCTGGTCTGCAGTAAGACTCAGAGCGAAGAGGTGAAGCACGTGGTTGATCATTTAAGGCAGCAGAACAGGGATGACCTGCTGTGAGCGCGATGCCGTAACTATATGTTCAGTATCGTCTTATGAGAATGTGGACCACTTATCTGCGGGCCGTGCTGGCCATGCTCTTCTGGGCCGTCACCTTCGTCTGGATCAAGGTGGCGCTGATCACCTACCGGCCTTTCGAGATCGTGTTTTTGCGGCTACTGCTGGCATCCGTGCTGCTATTTGCCGTGATCTTCATCTTTGGCAAGAGGGAGAAAGTGCGGGGACGGGACATCCTCTACCTGATGATGGTGGCTTTTTTTGAGCCTTTTCTCTATTTCTTGGGCGAGGCCAATGGCATGCGCTACGTTTCCTCCACCCTGGGTTCGCTGATCATCTCCACCATTCCCATCGTGACCGCCATCGGGGCCTGGCTCTTCCTGAAGGAAAAGATCTATCCGCACATCATTGCCGGCCTGCTGGTCTCCTTTTCCGGAGTGGCCCTGCTCAGCCTGACCGAGCCTGACCTTTCCGGAACCCTAAAAGGCATCATGCTGCTGTTCCTGGCAGTTTTTGCCGGGATGATGTATGGCATCACCGTGCGACGCATCACTCTCAAATACAGGTCCCTGACCATCGTGGCCTGGCAAAGCCTGTTCGGGATGCTCTATATCCTGCCTTTGTTCCTGTGGTACGACTGGGGCCACTTCAGCTCTGTCCAGCATTCTTCCCGGGGGCTTCTGACCATCGCGGCGATGTCGGTTTTTGCCTCAGTCGGCGCTTTTGTCCTCTTCACCGGCGTGATCCGCGAACTGGGTGTAATCCGCTCCAATGTCTTCACCAATCTGATCCCGGTGTTCACCGTCATCCTGGCCTTTTTGATCCTGGGCGACAGGCTCACCCTGTATGGCCTGGGCGGGGTTCTGCTCACGATTCTGGGCCTGCTGCTGGCCCAGTATCCAGACCTGCGACGCCTGCACCGCCGGGCCTTTGGCAAAAATGATCCGGCAAATGGAATGTAACATGCATACTTTATTGTTTAGTATAATATATGAATTGTGGAGGTTGTGAATGCGCCTTTATGGAAAGACGCTTCTCCTGCTTGTCCTGATGACAGCGGCTGTCGCGCTGTTAACCGCGCAAAGCGTGAAATTCAGTGTCAGCCCGACCCAGCTTCGCCCAGGAGAAAAGGGAACGCTGCGGGCCACTTTGACCATCCCGCCGGAACTGGAAAAGAAACAATCCTACGACCCCGGCGAGGGTGAGGGTTCCTATCTCTATGTGACCGGCGAACATCCAGACCTCAGTTTTGGATCAACGCAGTATCCCAAAGCTGACCACGTCTCGGAAGCCGGGATCTGGGAATACTACGGCCCCTTGATCCTCAGCCTGCCGTTCACGGTGAAGGCCAATGCCTCGCCTGGAGTCATAAAGATACAGACGGCAATGTCTTACGGACTCTGCCACAAGGTCAGCGGCTTCTGCGACGTGCCCGATGAAGTGCCCGGATCAGTGCATCTGACCATACTGGCCGCGGAGGCAGTTGCCGAAACGAGCGCGGATGCAGAGACTTCTTCGGGCGACACTGTTGTAACAGCGGAAGCTGTTGTTGGCGTGGAAGTTGAAACCACCGGTGAAGATTCCGCTGCAAAGGCCCAGGATACCGCTACCACTACATCTAAGATACTGTTCTACATGCTGATGGCGATCCTGGGCGGTATCGTGCTCAATTTCACTCCCTGCGTGCTGCCCATTCTCCCCATCCGGGCCATGAGCATGGTCAACCAGGCCCAGAAAGACGTGACCAAGGTGTTTCTGCACACCATGGCTTACGCCACCGGGGTTCTGATCTCATTTGGGGCGATCGCGGCGGTGTTCATCATCGCCAGGGTCTCCGGGGTCAACCTCACCTACGGTTTTCTGAGCCAGAGCCTGAGCTACAACCTCATCATGCTCAGCATCCTCTTTCTCTTTGGGCTCTCCTTGCTGGGCGTGTTTGAAATGACAGTTCCCGGCATGAGCGCTGCCGGAAAGGCCACTGCCAAAAAGGGTTACACGGGCTCCTTCTTTATGGGCATCTTCGCTTTCTTGATGGGCTTTTCCTGCATGGGCCCCTTCATGGGTCCAGCCCTGGAAGTGGCGGTGCGGCTCAGCTCTCCACTCTTGTTGGTCTTTTTCCTGCTGATCGGGTTTGGTTTTGCCCTGCCCTTTATCATCATCAGCCTCTTTCCCAAGGCGCTCAAACTCATTCCCAAGCCCGGCACCTGGATGAATATTTTCAAGGAAGTGATGGGATTCCTGCTGCTGCTCCTGGTCTGGAAGTATTTCTCCAACATCTGGGGACTCACCAAAAGCGGCTCCTATCTGCTGGATACCGCGCACTACATGGTGTTTTTGGGCTTTGCCGCCTGGCTCTACGGCCGCTTCGTGCGCATGGAGCACAGCAAGGCCGTGCAGTTCATTTTCAGCTTCCTCACCCTTGCCGTAATTGTCTGGAGCGCATACAACTATCTGCCCTGGCAGGAAAAGCACGAGCCGCCCCAAACCGAGGTGGCTTTGGTTGATGGCATGCAGCCGGCAGACCATCCCGGCTGGTATGTGTTCAGCCCGGAACTCTTCCACAGACTGCAATCAGAAGGAAAGACAGTGTTTCTGGACATCGGGGCGGCCTGGTGCACCAACTGCAAGGTCAACGAAAGAAAGGTATTGCATACAGAGGACATCATGGCCGATTTTGCCCGCCACGAAGTGGTGCTGCTCAAGGGCGATTTCACCCGGGAGGATCCTGTCCTCAAAGACTGGATCCAAAAGGGCGGCAGCATCGGAGTGCCCTTCAATGTGCTCTACATTCCCGGCCAAGAGCCGATCAAAATGTCCGAACTCTTCAGTAAGGAAGACCTGCGCCGGGCCCTGGCCCAAATACCGGCCAAGGAGGATAATTGAAACGCATCACATTCTCGCTACTGATCATTCTGAGCGCTCTGTTCCCAGTTGGGTGCGATCGCTTTGCTCATGATTTCGCGGTAGACTTTGAAAAAGAGCTGTTTACGCCGTTGCAACTTGCCTTTGACGCTCATCCCATCTCAGGCATCGAGCCGGTGATGGATTACTTCGCGGATGAGTACAATCACTTTGGCTCGAGCAAGAACGAACTCCGCCTCTGGCTGGAGAGTATTTTCAGCATTGAGCCAGAAGCCCAGGCGGAAGTGAGGTTGGCATCGCATGAGTTGCATTCCGACAGCACTGCTGTGGCAAACTGGAAACTGACAATAAGTTCCGTCGATAAAAGGAATGTACTGGCGGATAGCACATTCACAGGTGATCGACTGGTAAAACGGAACGGAAAGTGGCTGTTGCGAGGCAACCAGGTTTGGACTGAACCGCCGATCCAGGAACTGAAGGTAATCATCGAGTACTTCACTTTTTATGGCTGTCCCAACTGTCCGCCTGTGGAAGAGGAATTGCATAATCTTGAACTGGCTTTCCCCAACCTGGGCTATTTGGAATACCACACCACCGGTCCCCTGATGATGCCGGGAGATCAAACCTTCTCCTATTACGGTCCATTCACAGTTCCCACCTCGATCTTCCAGGGCGAGACACTCGTTATCGGCAGCGGGCAAGCAATAGCCAACTACGCTCCCCTCTCTCTTTCTCTTCTTCAGCAGGAAAACGCTATCCGCTATTACGATCCCGTGATCAGCGTGAGCATGGAGGACCAGACCGTGTCCGGATCGCTCACCCTCGATCCCCAGATACCGGATTTCAACTATCAGGGCCTAGTGCTGAACTACGTGCTCATCGAACGGGTTTCCAGCTATAACAACACCCAGGGCGAACCCCTGCGCAATGTTGTCCGCGCCAAAGGCAGCATGGCCATTTCAGCTTCGGACATGAACAATCCGCTCGTCTTTTCGCTGGTGTCACCCACAGCCATACCGGAAGACGCTTCCCTGGTTATCTTTGCCCAGACCAAACCTGGCGAATTTGCCAATGACGCGACTATCCATGGCGGTATCAAAATCGCCCTGGATCAAATCATCTTGGATAAATAGCAGATGTCCCCAATAATGAAAAAAAACAGGAGAACATAATGAAAACCTGGATCTGCGTGATCATCCTCGCCCTGCTGGCCGGAACCGCATTTGCCGACGCCATGCCCGAATTCCGCCTGCCGGACGAGAAGGGCAAGAACGTAGCCCTAGCGGAATTGCTGGGCAGGGGCCCCATAATACTGGATTTCTGGGCGGATTACTGCCAGCCCTGCAAACAAGCGATGCCCGGCCTGAACGCCTTGGCAGAAAAATATGACAGCCTGACCGTGGTGCTGGTATCCATCGACGCTCCCAAGATGCAAGCCCGGGCCAAGAACTATCTGAACAGCAAGAGCTTCAAGTTCATAACCCTCTTTGATCCAGACAAGACTTTGGCCAAAAAGCTGAACGTGGTCAATCCGCCCCACACCTTCATCTTGGATAAGGATGGCCAGATCGTCTATGAGCATCTGGGCTACGAACCAGGCATGGAAGCGGAATACGAAAGCAAGATCCGCAATTTGCTGGGTCTGGAGAATACAGAAGAGGTTGAGGCCGGACCTGAAGAACAGGAAATTGTTGTTCCACAAGAGGATGAAGAATGCGAAGACTGATCCTGCCCCTCTTGTTGCTGACCCTGAGCCTGGCCCTCGGTGCTCAGAGCAGCCTGCTCGTGAACGGGATGAACGAGGCCAAATTCACCTACCGCACGGCCCCAGATTCCCTCAACGCCTATTTCCGCGATTCTTTCAGCTTCAACCTGGGCTACCGCAATTTCCGCTTCGGGATGAAATTCATCGCCGAGCTGCCCAAATACAGCACCAGCCAAAGTGAACTGCTGGATGAACTTAGCGCGGACCGGCTGAACCTGGGCTGGAAAGAGCTCCATGCCAGCTATGCCAAAGACGCCTATCTCATCCACGCCGGCACGATCGAGGAAACTTTCGGAAGCGGGATCGTCTTCCGCAGCTTCGAGGACCTGGAGTTTGACCAGGACAACCGGGTCTCTGGTTTCAAATTCGCCTATGACGACGCGCTGCGCTTAAAAGCCCTCTACAGCGGGATTCCCAACCCCGGCGCGCCCTCCAAGCTTGACCTGGCCTATGGCCTGGATGCCGAATATCCTGTCTGGCAGGGATTTACCTTGGGAGGAAGCGCGCTGGCCATGCGTGATCTTACGCCTTTTAACACTTACAGCCAAAACGACGTGTTTGGAGGCCGGCTCAGATTCCAGAGCGGTCCGCTCGAAACCACGGCGGAGTACTCGCAGCGAGAGCTTTATCGCCGCGGCATGGGACTGGCTTCCCTATCCGGCAGCGCTTTGTACGGCACCCTGGCCCTCAGTTTTTCACCCCTCCAGTTCGGCGGCGCCTACAAACGCTACGACCAGTTCCAATACCGCCTGCAGGACCTACCCCTGGCAAACTACCACAACGAAACCCTGGCCGACAACCAGGGCTCCGGGATCGACGAAGAAGGCTTCCAGGCCTGGACCAACCTCACTTTCATTCAGGACCTGGTGATCAACCTCGATTACGCCGAAGCCTGGAATCAAGCCAAGACCATGCGGATGAACGATGCCTACTTCGGTCTGGACTGGACGCAGGACAACCTGATCGGCACCCTTTCCTACAGCCACGTGGAGAAGGTGGACAATGAGCTAAGCCATTGGCAGAAAGAAACCTACCCCGGCTTCAACCTGGGTTTTCCCGCTGGCAGGACCAGCCTGGTGCTTTCCGGCGAGTTCAAGACTGTGGAAAAGCAGTCTTTTGACCTGGAAAGCAGCCACTATGAGCCCAAACTGCAGGCCGACGTCACGCTGGGAAAACTGGCCCTCTCGGTCGGCGCCCAAAGCTGGTGGGAGGATTTCTCCGCCATAACGGACAGCCGCTACTGGGCGAACCTGGAGGCCAAGTATCCCATCCTCTCCGGCACCGACCTCGTTTTCTTCGCAGGCAAGGAAGCCGGCGGAAAGGTCTGCCGCAATGGCGTTTGCCGCTATGTGGCGCCTTTTTCCGGGCTGCGCCTGGAACTCAACACCAGATTCTAAAGGAACCCGAACATGAAAAACATACTCTTAGTCCTTTTCCTGCTTGCCGTTACGGCTTTGGCGGCAGACCCCACCTTCCATCCTCTGACCACCTATGGGGAAGCTTTTGTGACCGCCGGCGATGCCAACAGCGACGCAGCTTTGTCCAGCTTTGAACAACTGCTGGACCAGACCCACCGGGGTGAATTCATCGCCGCCCGGGTCTACCATGCCTCCGGAAACCTCAGCAATGACGACACGGAAGGCCGCTTCACTGATCTGGAGATAACTTCGGTGCCCACGATCGTCTTCAATGCCGATTCCAGGCTGGCGGGACAGGCCACCGCTGAAGCTTATCAGGACATGCTTCGTTCCCTGCTTTTCAAGCCTGCTCCGGTTAAAATGGAAGTTGCCAGCTTCAATTCCGGCACAGGCGCGGTTTCCGCCATCCTGACCCGTCTCGAACCGGACATGGAGGACACCTATTACGCCCTGGCCTGGTTTCTGATCGAAAATGACGTCAGCACAGCAACCCGCGTCACCCGGCAGATCCTCTATCAGCCAATAACCCTGCCCCCAGCGGGAAACCAGTCCACATTCAACAATTCCTTCACCATCGATCCCGCCTGGAACGCCGCGAACCTCTGGGTGGCCGTGTCCCTGGAAAAAGACAACCTGGAACTGGTACAGAGCGCTTCCACCCAGGCATTGCCGGATAACAGCATCCGCTTTGTGGCCGACTGGTACCAATACGGCCAGACGCTCGACATCCCTCTGCCCGGCGACATGTACAATTCCGAGCTTTTCTGGTTTGTCAATACCGGCGCGGCGGACAACATGCAGATGCGCATCGTGATCGACGATGCGCCAACGGACTGGTACATAAACTATTGCGATGAAGTCGGAAACTGCTATCCCGGCTCCTCCTACCTGCCTCTGGTCCTGGGTGCCGGAGACATGCAGGCCTTCCACCTCAACATCTGGATCGGCTCCCTCGGGATCGCGGAATTCCACTATGAGATCACTTCCGACAACCTGGGCACCTACACTGTTCCCTTCCGCCTGCGCAGCGGGGTCGTGAGCGCTCAGGAAAGCTTGCTGATACCCGCTCTTAGCCTGTCCGCAAACAGCCCCAATCCTTTCAGCGGGGCCACCACTTTCCTCGTGAATGCCCAAAGATCAGCCACCGCCAGCATCCAGGTCTTCAATTCCCGGGGCCAGAAAGTGGATGAAACCCCCGCCCAAAACCTGCAACAGGGTGAAAACCAGATCGCCTGGCAGGCCCCGCCAAATCTGCCCGCCGGAGTCTATTTCTACCGCCTCCAAAGCGAGCCCGGCTCCCTGCGCCGCATGCTGCTGCTAAAATGACCAGACTAAGGAGTTTCCTGATGAAAAGAATTCTGCTGACCGCCTTTCTGCTTTGCCTGCTGGCCGCTGTCTTTTCTGCCACCCCGCTGAAAGACGAGTTTGAATCCCGGATGATGAACGCCGCCTCGGAAGAGGAGGCCATCCTGTACATCCAAAGATACGCGGAACGGATGACCGATGTGGATGACCTGCGCTACCTGCAAAACCAATGGATGAACATCGACAAGCCAGCCTGCCGCAACTTCTTTGCCGACAAGCATCTGCAATATCCGGAAGTCTCCACCTACCACTATCTCTGGCTGCGGACCTCGGAAGACCAGACAGAACAGATCACCGGCTCGCGTGAACTGATTGCCCGCCACCCTGATTTTTACTGGGGTTATCGAATTTTCACGGCCACCTACGCCCAGATCCTGCAAAATCCGGACGCCCCCGCAGCACTCAAAGAGAACATGCAGGCCCATCTGGCCAGCGATTTCGCCCTCCTCGAGCAAGGCCTGAAACTGTTTCCCAACGACGATTACATCCACCTTGCCCTCTTCCACTATCACAGCGCACAAAAGGATTACAACCGGGCTGAGATACACCTTTCCAGCCTGCAGGACGCCGGCGCGATCGAGACCAATTTCCAGAATGTGATGGACTTCATCGCTGCCTCCAGGCGCACGCGGGTCTTCGAAATCCTCTTTCCCAAAGTGGTTTCCCGCACCATCGCCAGGAAGGATATCGCCCCCGGGGACAGCCTTGCCTACTATCAGGCCTACTATCTGCAAGCCCTGTCCGTGGCCGGCGATTGGAACGGTATGCGGGACTATTTTGAGCGCTATCCGGAGCTAAAAACCTCGGACAGGACGATCAACAGCCGCATCGTCATGCACATGGGCCTGGGTGAGAACGACACCGCGCTGAATCTGCTGGAAGGCGCCATGGCGGTCAATCTGATCGAATATCCGGACGCCGTTGAGGAAGCCAACTATGATGCCTTGCGCATCCTGCCCCGCTGGGATGAGGTGATGGCTCTCGCGGCCAAAAACTGGGAGGCCGGCAGAGCCAACCGCAAAACCGAGGCCCTGGCCAAAAAGATGTCCAAGCCAGCGCCGCTCTGGGAACTGCCCGACAAAAAGGGCAACCTCGTGAAACTGGAGGATCTGCGCGGCCAGATCGTGATCCTGGATTTCTGGGCCACCTGGTGCGGACCCTGCCGCAGGACCCTGCCCCTGCTCGACAAGTGGAATAAAGCCAATCAGGACGATGACATCAGCGTGATCTGCATCAATACTTGGGAAAGCCCGGTCGACCGCGACAAGGTGGTCGCCTATCTGGAAGAACGGGGCTACGGTATGCAGCTGCTCTTCGGAAACAACGAGCTGCCAAAGGCTTACGGTTTCACCGGCATTCCCTACATCTGCGCGATCGACAAGCAGGGAAACATTGCCTTCGAACTTTCCGGATACAGCCGCGGACTGCCGGAACTACTCGATTTCTGGGTGGAGGATCTCCGCCGCTGAGGACCATACGTGGCGCGCTTTCCCCAGGATTTCCTGACCCGGAATGAACAGAACGCGCTGCTCCTGGTCTGCGGACTGGCCATTCTGGGCATCTTTCTGAGCCAACTGGGCGGGGAAATTCCCCTGCTCAGAACTGAACTGGACGAACCCGCGCAGCTGATTGCCGCCGTCAGCGAGGACAAGCCGGTCCAGATCGACGTCCGCACCGCTTCCCATGAGGAACTGATGCTGCTTCCCGGCATCGGACCCAAGCGGGCTCAGGACATCATCGACTTTCGCCAGACCCAGCCATTCACAAAAACCGAGGATCTGCTCCTGATCAAGGGCATCGGGCCCAAAACCCTGGCCAAAATGCTCCCTTTCCTCCTGCATTTCGGCGATTCGCAACTCTCCAACCTGCTTGGGGACGGGAAATCCAGCCTCCAAACTGACGTCGCCACCTTCATCGAACAGGTTACAACCCCACCCCAGCCGGCCAAAACATCAAAGCCGCCCTCCGTTCCCAAAACCGAACTGACCAACATCGTGAATATCAACAGCGCCGGACTCGAAGAGCTTTGCACCCTGCCCGGCATAGGAGAGGTCAAGGCTCAGGCCATAGTTGATTTCAGGACCCAAAACGGGCCTTTCACAGCCATCGAGGACATCACCAAGGTCAAAGGCATCGGGCCTAAAACATTGGAAAAGATCCGCCACCGCCTCAGCGTGGGAGAGTAAATCATGCTGCGAAAACTCCATCCTTTCCACCTCAGGATCCTCATCCTGAGCCTGTTTTTCCTGTTCATGACCATTCAAATCGCGGCCCTTGAATACCACGCCCTGGCGCTCAGGTCCGACGGCACTTTGGCCGCCTGGGGCGAGGACTACAATTACGGATTGGACAACGTCCCCACCGGGTATGATTTCGTGGCCATCGCCACAGGGTCCAAACACAGCCTAGCCCTAACTTCCGCGGGCAATGTCGTGGCCTGGGGAGACAATTACCACGGGCAGTTGAATGTCCCCGCCGGCCATGTTTACACGCGCATTCCAGCCGGCAACTATCACAGTGGCGCGATCACTTCCGAAGGTACTGTGGTCGCTTGGGGCTCAAACGAATTCGGCCTGACGGAAGTTCCCGCGGGAGGCGGCTTCACGGATCTGGCCTGTGGCGGCAGGCTGAGTTTCGCCCTGCGCGAGGTTCCGGACCGCGACCGGCTGGTTTGGATCCATAACCTCAGAGGCCAGCCAGTCGCTTCCGTCCAGCTCCGCCGGGGCCAAACCACCGCTGACTGGGACGGCAAAGACGCCTCGGGAAACCTCTGTGCCTCCGGGGTATATCTCTATCACTGCCAGGGACTTGGACCTCAGGCCGGAGGGAAGTTCCTGATCCTGAAGTAAGCGGTTGTTCGCCTGCCTCAGAACCTGCCAGAACCGGTTTTAGATTCCCGATTTTTTCGGTCGCCCTCCTTATCATTACGCTATCAATACGGACTCATTACGGACTTTGTCCGTAATGAGTCCGTATTGATAGCGTATTGATAAGGGGAGCCAAAAGTTGAGTCTCAAATGTTGGTGTAAATTCCAACTCATTGTTTCTCAGGTTGTTTGAGGGCATCTGATCTCCCTCGTTACTCACAATCTATGTAAGGCCAAGCGGCAAATTGCATTGTTTTCATCTTGTTAATCCAAGTCAAGTTCTTTTTCATCAAAAGCTACCTTATTGCGGCGGGCTGGAGCCCTGCGGAGGA
>JAHYIU010000021.1 GCA_019429425.1 Candidatus Syntrophosphaera sp. | reverse complement strand
TACAATGAGCTCCTGGGCAGCATCGCCAGGAATCTGAGCACGCTCTACGCCGCGGCTTCGGTGGACTACAAGGCCGACCTCAAGAGCTACAGCCAGCGCAACGGCAGCCAGAACGTGCCCAAGACCAAGCTGCCGCCCACTGCCTACGCCATCTTCATCAAGTTGATGTACGCCTGGCAGAAGGCGGATTCCGAGCACGTCGACCTCGCCAGCCTGACCGCCAGCGACATCGGCACCGTGGGCCTGGGCGTGGTGGATACGCTCAAGGCCGCGATCGACAACGACCTGCTGGACAGCTTGAGCGACTACGACGACCTGACCGGGGTGTTTTAGGCGTTAAGCGTTACGGGTTACGGGTTACGCGTGACTCGAAAGGGGAAAAGGGCAAAAGGGGAAAAGGGCAAAAGGGGAAAAGGGTGGAACCATGTAGCCGGAGGATTCCGATCCTCCGCCTGAAGGGAAGCCCCGGAGGGGCGATAAAACTTAGCCCAGGGTGGAAACCCTGGGTATGGGAAAGATAACGCTCCCTACCCCGGATTCCCCACCCCACCAAGTGCGCGGCTCTTAATGAGCCGCGAACAATGGTGGGGTGGGGCTTTGACAAATATGTGAAATCAACGCCTCATACCCCCAGGGTTTACACCCTGGGCTAAAATATGCCGCTCCTGCGGAGCTTCGCCTGTTGACAAACCCCGCCGCAGGTGGGGTGGGGCTTTGACAAATATGTGAAATCAACGCCTCATACCCCCAGGGTTTACACCCTGGGCTAAAATATGCCGCTCCTGCGGAGCTTCGCCTGTTGACCAACCCCGCCGCAGGTGGGGTGGGGCTTTGACAAATATGTGAAATCAACGCCTCATACCCCCAGGGTTTACACCCTGGGCTAAAATATGCCGCTCCTGCGGAGCTTCGCCTGCTGACCAACCCCGCCGCAGGTGGGGTGGGGCTTTGACAAATATGTGAAATCAACGCCTCATACCCCCAGGGTTTACACCCTGGGCTAAAATATGCCGCTCCTGCGGAGCTTCGCCTGCTGACAAACCCCGCCGCAGGTGGGGTGGGGCTTTGACAAATATGTGAAATCAACGCCTCATACCCCCAGGGTTTACACCCTGGGCTAAAATATGCCGCTCCTGCGGAGCTTCGCCTGTTGACAAACCCCGCCGCAGGTGGGGTGCAGCCTGCTGACCAACCCCGCCGCAGGTGGGGTGAAGGAATATAGGCGGCGGCTTTAGCCGTCGTATTAAAAGCTGGTGTGTTCGTTGTTGCTGGCCCACCCCCACCCCAAACACGGATTGCATCTGTGTTCGGGGTGGGGGTGGGGAATTTGGGGAAACAAACGATCCCTCCATAAATACCCGGGATAAATCCCCCCGCCTATTGTCCTGCACCGGTTGAAACCGGTTTGTCTACAGGCTTAGCGGTCTGTGACCGCTGTGGCAAAGCGGAATTTGCCACCCCAAAACCCAGCCCCGGGGATCGGGAAGCCGAATTCCGGTTCGGCGATCGGACGGAGTCCGATTCATCGCTGGAAGGCCTCTGCGAGCCCTGTGGCAAAGCGGAATTTGCCACCCCAAAACCCCAGCCCCGGGGATCGCACAGCCGATCAGGTTTGCCTGCCGCTGGAATGAAAAAAGCTGTTGACAGATAGGGCGCTTGGAAAATCGTGACTTACATTAAGCAAGATATCATTCAAGGAGCCAGATAGATGAAAAAGGGAATTCACCCCAAGTATGAAGAATGCACCGTGCGCTGTGCCTGCGGAAACGAGTTCAAGACCCGTTCCACCAAGGGCAACATGCAGGTCGAGATCTGCAACGTGTGCCATCCTTTCTACACCGGCAAGCAGAAGATCCTGGACACTGCCGGACGCGTGGAAAAATTCAACAAGCGCTACAACCTGAAAAGCGAAAAATAGTTCCGTTTCAGTTTAAACGCCATTTCGCCCCAGCCCCAAGCCCGGGAAATGGCGTTTTTTCTATCCTGCGGGCAAATGGGGCTGGATCAAAGGAATTAAAATGGATATGAAAAAAGAGATAAGCGTGGGCGGCCAGGCCGTCATCGAAGGCGTGATGATGCGCGGACCGGACTGCCTGGCCACGGCGCTGCGGCGCAAAGACGGTTCGATCGAGCTGTTCAAGCAGCCCTTTGCCAGCAAGGCCAAAAAAGGCACTTTCCTGGGCATTCCGATCATCCGGGGTTTCGTTTCCCTGCTGGAAATGCTGGCCATCGGCATGAAAACCCTCACCCTATCGGCCAACCGCTATGAGTTGGACCTGAAGCAGGAGGAGGAGGAACAGGGCAAGGCAGTCAAGCAGAAATCCAAATCCGCCGCCAAATTCGAGGAGGTCTTCAGCATCGTGATCGCCTTCGGGCTGGCCTTTCTGCTCTTTGGCTATCTGCCCTACCGGATCGCGGACTGGGTTGGCCTGGGCAAGCAAAACCTCTGGTTCAATCTCTTCGCGGGTGGCATCCGCATCTTGTTTTTCGTCCTCTACATCTGGCTGATCAGCCTGATGAAGGACGTGCGCAGGCTGTTCCAATACCATGGGGCCGAGCACAAGAACGTGAACGCCTATGAAAAGGAAACCGGCCTGGAGATCCCTGCCATTCAAACCAACACCACGATCCATCCGCGCTGCGGAACCAGCTTCATGTTCTTCGTCCTGCTGATCTCGATCCTGGTCTTCTCGATCACGGACACCCTGGTCTCGATCTTCCTGCTGGGCGGAGAGCCCGTCCCGATGCTGCTGCGCCTGGGCTATCACATACTGCTGATCCCGCTGGTCTCGGGAATTAGCTATGAAGTGCTCAAATACAGCGGACGCAACCTGAACCATCCCGTCGTGAAGCTGCTCACGGTTCCGGGCATGGCCTTGCAGCGCATCACCACCCAGCCTCCGGACGACTCGATGGTGGAAACCGCGCTGGTGGCCATGAAAGCCGCTTTGGACATGGACCTGGCTGGGCACGACGTAAAGCTGACGCAGGATTGACATGCTGCCCCGGGAAAAGCTTGAGGGCCTGGCCAAGGAACTGGAGGAACTGCAGGAGACGATCTCCGACCCTGCCGTGATCAGCGACGCGAGGCGCTATAAGCAATTGATGCGCCGCTATCGCGAACTTTCCGAGATCTGCTCCGAATGGAAGCGCTATCAGGATCTGGAAGCCCAGATCACTGGAGCCGAACATCTCCTGCTGACCGAACCGGAGATGGCGGACCTGGCCAGGGAAGAGCTCGAGGTCCTGGCCCAGCGCCAGGAAACCAGCGAACTCAAGCTGCGCGACCTGCTCACCCCCAGCGACCCCAACGAAGGCAAGAATGCCATCATCGAGATCCGCGCCGGCACCGGTGGCGAGGAGGCTGCCCTGTTCGTTGCCGACCTCTATCGCATGTATGGCTATTACGCGGAGCAAAAGGGCTGGAAACACCAGCTCCTGGACCACAATGAGACCGGCTTGGGCGGCTTCAAGGAGATCATCTTCATGCTCTCCGGCGAGGATGCCTACGGCCTCATGCGCTTTGAAAGCGGGGTCCACAGGGTTCAGCGCATCCCGGTGACCGAATCCGGAGGCCGCATCCACACTTCCGCGGTGAGCGTGGCCGTTTTGCCCGAAGCCGAGGACATCGACATCGAACTTACCGAAAGCGACCTCCGCATCGACGTCTACCGCAGTTCCGGCCATGGCGGCCAGAGCGTCAACACCACCGATTCCGCGGTCCGCATCACCCATCTGCCCACCGGCATCGTGGTCACCTGCCAGGACGAGAAATCCCAGCTCAAGAACAAGGTGAAGGCGATGAAGGTTTTGCGCTCGAGGCTTTTGGATGCCGAGATCAGCCGTCAGGAACAGGAGATCGCCAGTTCGCGCAAGGCCCAGGTCAGCACCGGAGACCGTTCCGCCAAGATCCGCACCTACAATTTTCCCCAGTCCCGGGTCACCGACCACAGAATAAACTTGACAAGCTACAATCTGGATTCTTTTTTGGCGGGCAATATCGAAGACTTCGTCCAGGCCCTGCGCATCGCCTGGAGGAATGAGAAGGTAAACGCATAAATGTCTCTGCTTGAAATACTGCTTTGGGGGATCATCATGGTGATCCTGCTCGGCTTGTCCTTCCTGTTTTCCGGCTTTGAAAACGGGGTAATTTCGATTGACATGCTCCGCCTCGAAGGCAAGGCCAGAAAGAGCAGGTCCGCCGCGAATCTCCAAAGCTATCTGCGCCAGCCGGACAAGGTGCTGGGCTCAACCCTGCTGGGCAACAACATCGTCAACGTCCTCCTGGCCACGCTTTCCACCTATCTGGTCTACAGCAATGTCGACCCCGCCATTTTCAATCCCAAATACACTTCCCTGGTCGTGGGGGCCTTCGTCCTCATCTTTGGAGAGGTGGTGCCCAAGTCCGTTTTCCGGGATAACGCCGAAACCCTGGTCCCGGCCGTCTATCCCTTCATGCGCTTCGTCTATTTCCTGCTCAGGCCTTTTGTGGCAGGCGTTTCCTGGCTCAACGGCCGGCTGCGCCAACTGCTCCGGATCACCGAAGGCACCAGCTTCAACTACCTCACCAAGGACGACCTCACCTACCTGCTTTCGCTCACGGAGAAGGATTCCGAAGACGAGCCCCAGATGGAGATGATCGAGGACGCCCTGGATTTCACTGAGCAAGAGGCGCGCAACATCATGATCCCGCGCACGGAGGTGGTCGCCATCCCGGAAACAGCCACCATCGCCGAAGCCATCGAGATCGCCCGCGAGGAAGGCTTCACCCGTTATCCGGTCTATCGCAAGGACCTGGACGACATCGTGGGCATCCTCATCATCTACGACGTGCTCAAGCGCGAACACACTCCCGAGACCAAGGTCAGCGACCTCCTCCACGAACCCTTTTTCACACCCGAAAACACCGATCTGGACGTGCTGCTCAAGGAAATGCAGAAGCATCACCGCAGCATCGCCATCGTGGTCGATTCCTATGGCGGAACGGCCGGCATCGTGACCATGGAGGACATCCTGGAAGAGATCTTTGGAGACATCGCGGACGAATATGACGACGCGGAAGAGGTGGGCGAAGTGGAACAGGTATCCCCCAACACCTGGCTGGTGCAGGCGGATATCGAGATCGACCGGCTCTCTGATGAATATGGGATCCACCTGCCCGAGGGGGACTACGAGACCGTGGCCGGCCTGATCCTGGACCGTCTGGCCCGCATCCCGCACCAGGGGCAGTTCATAAACGTGGAGCCCTACCGCATCCAGGTCCTGCAGGCCACTGAAAAGAAGATCATCAAGGTCAAGATACACAAAACAAACTGAAGAGGTGAGACATGAAGCTGATGGAATGCGTTCCCAATTTCAGCGAAGGCCGGGACCACGCGGTCCTGGACGCCATTGCCGGCGAGATCAGATCAGTAAACAACGTCGTGCTCCTGGATGTGGATCCCGGCGCTGATACGAACCGCACGGTGTTTACCCTGGCTGGAGAGCCGGATGCCGTTGTGGAAGCGGCCTTCCGGGCGATCAAAAAAGCCGCCGGACTGATCGACATGAGCAAACATCACGGCGAGCATCCCCGCATGGGCGCCACCGATGTCTGCCCCTTCATTCCCATCTCGGACATCACGATGGAGGAATGCGCTGAATACGCCCGCAAACTGGGCAAGCGCGTGGGCGACGAACTGGGCATCCCGGTCTATCTCTACGAGAACGCCGCCTCCAAAGAGGAATGGCGCAACCTGGCCACCGTCCGCTCAGGCGAATACGAAGCCCTGGCGGAAAAAGCCAAGGACCCCGCCTGGAAGCCGGATTTCGGGCCCCACGCCTTCAACCCCAAAAGCGGGGCCACCGCCATCAGCGCGAGGGAATTCCTCATCGCCTACAACATCAACCTCAACACCCGCGATAAAAAGAAAGCCCATGACCTGGCCCTCAGCATCCGCGAAAGCGGGCGCAGCGCCCGGGACGAGAACGGAAAGCTGCTCAAGGACGAAAACGGCAACAAGGTCACCATCCCCGGCCTCTTCACCCATTGCAAGGCCGTGGGCTGGTACATCGACAGCTACAACCGCGCCCAGATCAGCATCAACCTCACCAACTACAAGGTCACGCCACCCCATCTCGTGCTGGAAAAAGTGCGCGAACTCGCCCTGGAGATTGGCGTCAACGTCACCGGCAGCGAGCTGGTGGGCCTGATCCCCAAGGCCGCGCTGCTGGAATCCGGCAAATTTTACCTCCAGCGCATGAACGAAAGCACCGGCATCCCCGAAAAGATGATCATGGAAACCGCCATTCAATCCATGGGCCTGGCGGAACTGGGACCCTTCGACCTGGACAAGAAGGTGATCGAATACGCCATCGCCCGTCCGGACAGCCTCTGCTCGCTGCGTCTGGACGACTTTGCCGACCTGCTTTCCACCGATTCCCCCGCCCCCGGCGGTGGCAGCGTCGCGGCCCTTTGCGCCGCCCTTTCCGGAGCCCTTTCGGCCATGGTTTCCAACCTCACCATCGATAAAAAAGGCTATGAACAGGTGCAGGACAAGGTGCGCGAACTGGCCCCGCTTGGCCAGGATATCAAGCTCAAGGCACTGCAATACATCGATGCCGATACCGACGCCTTCAACGCGATGATGGAAGCCCTCCGCCTGCCCAAAAAGACCAACGCGGAAGCCGCTCTGCGCGGCGAGATGGTGGAAAAGACCACCCAACAGGCGATCATGGTCCCCTTCCGCACCCTGGAACTGGCTTGGGAAGCTTTGCAGCTTGCCGAACAGGTTGCCGCCGTGGGCAACGCCAACGCACTTTCAGACGCTGGAGTGGCCTCGCTCACAGCCCTCAGCGCTGCCAAGGCCGCCAACTACAACATCCTCATCAACCTCGCCGGTGTCAGCACCAAAAGCTTCATTGAAGACATAAAGGCCCGCTCCGCCGCGCTGATCGCCCAATGCGAAGAGATCGCCGCCCGGATCGAGGCTTCCGTCAGCACCAGGCTCTGACTGCAAGAGCTTTCCAGCCGGACTTGACATGGCCCTGATCCTGTTGCCGCTTTACACCGTCCTGGCCATCCTCAACGCCTTGGACGGCTATAGCACCTGGAAAGTGCTGCGGCCCGATCATTTCCGGCGCGAGCGCAATCCCCTGGCGCGTTTCGTCTTCAGCAAACTCGGCCTCATCCGCGGGCTCATTCTCGCTGAGGCTCTCTGGATCGGCAGCTTCAGCCTGGCCTTCTTCCTCTTCTGGAAAGATGCCGCGCTGCATTCACTGTTGGCGGTCCTGCTGGGCATTGGCGTGCTGGCCTTTGCCGGAATTGTGGTCCATAATTTCCGGGTCTATGGCCGGATCAAACAACGGGAGGGGTCGTCACCCGAAAGCCCCGCCCAGCAGGAGCCCCAATGCTGACCGGCCTGCTCAACCTGCTTCATTCCTTCTTTTCCCATCCCGCCCTGTTGATCGTCCTATTTGTGATCTTCATCCTGCTGAACATCCTGGACGGGCATTCCACCTGGATGGTGATCAAACCGAACCACTTCCGCCGCGAACGCAATCCCGTGGCGCGCTGGATCTTCCGCAAGCTGGGAATCCCACGCGGGATCGTCATCTTCAAGGTTGTTCTGCTGGCCATCCTGGCTGTGGCCTTCGCGATCTACGCCCGCCACGAAACCTTTTTGCCCAGTGTCATCCTGCTCGTCGCAAACCTCGTTTTCCTCCTGGTGGTGATCCACAACTACCGGATACACAGGAGGATACGCCAACCCAAGCTCCCCGACCCAGAGGAAAAATCATGAAAAACATATATCTGCTTCTGCTCCTCGGCCTGCTGCTCTTCCCCCTGGCAGCCCAAACCAACGGAAACCTCCAATACATGGGCGATCAGGCCATCCTGCAGGTCTGGGGCAGCCACTTCGAACGCGGCCACGCCCAGGGCTATCTGCTCGGAAACGCCATGCTTGATGTTTTCGACCAATACTACTACCTGATGGTGGCAAACTCCAGCCCTGTCTATTACAACTTCCTGTGGAACTATTTCATGGAGCATTTCGACTCCGATCCCCGCATGCAGAGCGAATCCCAAGGCATCATCCAAGGCCTGGAGGATGCCGGGATCAGCACATTTCACAACGGTTTGCAGCGAAACATCGGCGCGGAGGACATCCTGCTCGTGAACTCCATCGTGGACATGCTGCAGGTGCGCAACGCCACTTCCGAAAGCGCTCTGGAGATCGGCTGCGCCTCGCTTGCCAGTTGGGGCGTCTCCACCCAGCAGGATTCGCTATTGGCCGGAGCCTCCGTCATCACCCGCTTTATGGATTGGAGCCAGAACAGCGCCCTGATCGCCAATCCGGTCCTGGTGGTCCATCATCCCTCCGAAAGCGACGAACAGAAATGGATGAGCTTCACCTATCCCGGCATGATCGGCGCTCTGTCCGCAATCAATGCGGCCGGCACCTGGGCTTCCCTGAACATGGGCAACGTCCACACCGTCAGCTCCGACCAGGGCCTCGATCCCGTCCTCTTCGCGCTCCGGCGCGGCATCGAACGCCTCGATTACGATTCCGACGGAACTTCCGGCGCCTTGGACCTCTTTGCCTCGATTGGAGAGGGTTTGCACCTCACCGGTACCATCATCCACACCCTCAGCGAAAGCCCGGGCGGAACCCTCACTTTCGCGGTCGAAACCAACAACAGCGGCACCGTGGCCCGCTACCACGACCAGAATGGAGACCTGCCCGGAAACCATCTGGCCGCCACCAACCATTTCCGCCTCCTGGCCAATCCCATTTGCTGCACCCGCTATGCCGACATCCAGGATTCGCTCTACACCAATCCCCATATGAGCGCAAAACGCCAGTGGAGAGTGCTGTCCGGCGCCGCGGGCCAGCAAACCAACCTCACCGCGATCCAATATACCCCCTCCACCGGATTGATCCTCTGGTCCAGCGCCAGCACGGCTTTGCCGGCCTACCAGGCCCCAGCCATCACTCTCTCCGCTTCCGACCTTTTCAACTACTCTGTTTCCAGCCAGGATGAATATCTGCCCGTTGTGCCCCACTCAGTCTCGCTCTATCCCAATCCCCTGCGCCAAAACGCCGCGCTGAACCTGAAAAGCCCGCTCCCCTTCACTGCCCTGGAACTCTTCAACCTGCGCGGGCAAAAAGTTTTCTCGGATCGCTCGCCGGTGTTCAAAACCGAGGCCAGGCTGCACTTGCCGCTACTGCCCCCGGGCCTCTATCTGCTCCAGCTGTCAGGGACCGCAGGCAAGGCCGCCCACAAAAAACTTCTGATCCTGAACTGATCTGGAACGTTCCGCCCAGCCCGCGGACCGGATAAATGAAAGCCAGAGAAGCGGAAAACTATCCCTGTTCCGCCTTGATCTGGAGCATGACCCTCTCTCCCGCATTCATTTGCCTTAAGTATCAATAACATATAGCCCTGTTTTCCTCCCCAAAACTTCCTGAAACCCCACCTCGCTCCCCTTATCATTACGGTGTCATTACGGACTCATTACGGACTAAGTCCGTAATGAGTCCGTAATGATAGCGTAATGATCAGGAGGGCCATGGTTGGTTTTTCGAAAGTACTTGCCAAAAAACCCTATCGTGCCAGTATGACTCATATGTGTATGCAAATAGTTGTGAATAAGGACTGTGAGAGAGTCTGCCAAAGGCTTTGCGGCCGGCATGATTCTCATGACAAAGCCCCGGGAAAGGCTGAAAATCTCCCCAAAAACAAAGAAAACAAAAACCTGAAGAATTAGATTTCGAATATGGAGGAATCAAAATGAAGAAAATTACATTACTTGCACTTATCGCCATGATGCTGATCGGCATGCTCGCTTTCACAGCCTGCAAAGCCAAAGTACAGCCAGCTGGTGAAACCAATATCACCATCGAGCAGACCATACCGGCTGCAGATGACACTATGACCGTTGGTGACAAAGTGGTTGAAGGCGTCCAGGAAATCAAAGAAAACATACAGGATTTGGGTGATTAATCCACAAGCCTAAAATCCAATAACTCAGTCCTTAAAAAAACGGGCGTCCCACCGGATGCCCGTTTTCTTGCTTCAGACACATCGAGACTTCCCTGGCCAGATCGTTTGGGGACAGTGTTTTAGCAGGCCAGACCCGGCTTGCGCGCCTTGGCGGAAGGACAGTTTAAGGATAAGGCCTAATTGAGCTTGCCGACCAATCTGGCCGTGGGATAGGCCAGGTCGATGTCATTGTGTTCGGCAAAGCTTTCCAGGACCTGTTCCCAGATCTTTTCCGCGCTTCCCCGGCGCTCCCTGATCGAAGTCAGATAGCGAATTGTGAGCAAAACTCCGCTGTCTTCCACGGAGGTGTAGACCTTGGGGGTGAGGTTTTTGTAGTATATGTAGAACTTCCTGGCAGTTTCCTCGATCTCCCGTTGCGCCTTCAGAGTTGTTTCCCGGGCATATTCCGTGGAGATGTCATCGAGTATTTTCTTGGCCACCTGCCAATTGCTTTCAAATGTGATCAAAACAGGGATTTCGTTCCAGATATACTGAAATCCGCTGTCATAGTTCGAGATCGGCGAGGTGAGTATCATCCCGTTGGGAATGTGGATCATCCTGCCGGTGCTTTGGTCCGCCCGCACCCAGTTTCCGATCTCCAGGATCGTGAATTGAAAAGGGCGGATGTCGATCACATCTCCGGCATGATTTTCGATCTGGATCCTGTTGCCGGTGACGAAGGGCTTTCTCCAGATGATGAAGATCCAGCCTGCCAGATTCGCGAAGAGATCTTTGAGGGCGATGGCGATACCGGCACTCAGCAGGCCCAGATAGGTTGTGAGCGAGCTGATCCCTTCAAACCAGACCCGGCCGACGAGGAGGATCCCGATCACCATGACGGTGTAAGCTATCGTTTTGCGCGTGTTGAACCTGGATTTGGGATCCTCGATCCGCTTCAGGATCATCCGGGTGAGGATCCACCTCAATATTGACAGAATGAGGATTATCAGGATTGAATACAGGACTTTGAGAAACAGCTTGTTGTTCAGGTCAAAACCAAGTGATCTGATAAGATCCATGTGCGCTACCTCGATGCTCTGTTGTCTAATAAAAAGCCAGTATGTGCGATCTGGGAAAATTGTCAATTATTTTTGCAACTCCCGACGGAGAGAGGATCGAGGCAGAAACCTCTTTTCTATTGACAAAATAAGGGGTGACAAATAGTGTTCCATGATGGCAAAAATTATCTGCCTTCGCACATAAACGGTTGAAAACTGGAGAAGATATGAAAGTTCTGATCACGGGCGGCGCCGGATTCATCGGCTCGCATCTGGCAGAAAGGCTCCTGGATGACGGACATCAGGTGAGCATCGTGGACAACCTTTCCACGGGCCGCCTGGAAAACATCGAAAGCATCAAGGACAATGGCAATTTCCACTATACCATCGGCAACATCCTGAACCGCGAGCTGATGGAAAAGCTCATGGCCGGGGTCGACCAGGTCTATCATCTGGCTGCCGCCGTGGGCGTGAAATACATCATCGAAAATCCGCTGCTCTCGCTCAAGACCAACATCGTGGGCACGGACAACGTTCTGGAACTGGCCAATAAACACAAGGCCAAGGTGCTGATCACCTCGACCTCGGAGATCTATGGCAAGAGCGAAAACATTCCCTTTTGCGAAGGGGACGACCGGCTGCTGGGCTCAACTTCAATCAGCCGCTGGGGCTATAGCTGCAGCAAGGCGATCGACGAATTCATGGCCCTGGCCTACTTCCGCGAAAAGCGCCTGCCGGTGGTGATCGTGCGCTGTTTCAACACCGTGGGGCCCCGCCAGATGGGGCAATACGGGATGGTGCTGCCCAAATTCATCAAAGCCGCCCTGCTCGACCAGCCCCTCATCGTTTACGGCTCCGGCAAACAAACCCGCTGTTTCGCAGACGTTTCAGACGTGGTGGACGCCTTCATTAAATTGATGGCCAACCCCCAATGCCCGGGCGAGATCTTCAATGTGGGCACCACAGAATCCATCTCCATCGATGACCTGGCCAAGAAGGTGCGGGAAATGACCGGCAGCAAGTCCAAGATCGAGCATATGAGCTATGAAGAGGCTTTTGAAGAGGGTTTCGAGGACATGATGAACCGGATGCCCTCGCTGGACAAGATCAGGGAATACATCGGTTACGAACCCAAATACAAGCTGGACGCGATAATCCAGCGCATGATCGAGTATTATGAAAACTAAGCTGTTGATCCTGGCCCTGCTCTGCCTGTGGTGCTTCGCGGCCGCGCAGATCACTCTGCCCAAAGACCTGCAGGCCGTGATTTCGGTGAATGTGACTGGTTTCGTGGCCAATCCCGGGACCTATCAGGTCGCTCCGGTGAACCGGCTTTCGGATGTATTGACCCTGGCCAATACGGCCATCAAAACGATCGGCGCCAGTGAGGTGGCTCTGATGCAGCAGATGAAAGAGGCGGCCCAGGATTCACTCTACGCCAATTTTCAGGCCCTACGCAGCGTGGAAATCCTGCGCGGTGGGGAAACCATCACCTGCGACCTGCAGAAATTCCTGCGCGGCGGCGATCTGACCCAAAATCCCCTGCTCCGGGACGGCGACGTGATCCGGGTGAAAGCTGTCCGCGCCTCGGTTTCCATCCAGGGAGAGGTCTATTATCCCGGGGAATATGAGTTTGTGGAAGGCGACCAGCTTTCCGACCTGCTTGACCTGGCGCAGGGTTTCACGCCCGCGGCAGATCTCAAAGCGGTCAGCATCTACCGCTATCAGGAAAACATGACCGATCACGACCTGCTGCGTATCGACCTCAGGACTGGCAGCACCGATAATATCGAACTGCAAGCTTCCGATCGGGTTACGGTGCCCCGCGATTCCGAATTCCGGCGGGCCTGGAAGATCACGGTGGGAGGAAACGTGAAAGCCTCCGGCGAGTACCTGATCGACGGTACCACCACGCTCTACGACATCCTGCTGCTCTGCGGCGGGCCAACCGCGAACGGGGACCTGCGCCGGGCCATCTATGCCAGCTCGGTCTACAGCAAGGATCCCGATCCGGAGTTCGAGCGCCTGAAAGAGTTTTCCCTGTCCCAGATCTCGGCCTTGGAATATCATTACCTGAGCAACAAGATGCGGCAATTCCCCGGAAAATACAGCGTCGACGTTTCCCAAGCCTGGGATTCACAGGGCGCTTTGGGCAATCCGGTCCTGCGGGACGGGGATTACCTCTTCGTGCCGGAAAAGCTGGACATGGTGATGGTCAGCGGCCAGGTCGCCAATCCTGGTTTGGTGCCCTGGATCGAGGGTAAAACCTGGAAACATTACATCGACGAAGCGGGCGGCTTCACCAACAACAAGCGCTGGCGCGGAACCCGGATCATCCGGATGGCCAGCGGAAACTGGGTCCGCCCTTCGGACAAGATACCGGTCCATCCCGGGGATAACATTTTCGTGGCGGAAAGGACCGAACGTGAATTCTGGACCGACGTGAAAGACGTTTTGCTGGCCGCAACCCAGGTCATGACCATTTTCCTGGGCGTCCGGGCAATCACCTCGAATTAAGGAGCTTGAGAACTGTGAAAGTACCCCTGCTGGACCTGCACGCGCAATATGAAACTCTGCTGCCGGAGATCCGCTCCGCTTTGGACCGGGTGTTCGCCAGCCATCACTATATCATGGGACCCCAGGTGCAAGAACTGGAAGAGAAAATGGCCGGCTATTTGGGCATCAGGCACGCCATTGGCTGCGCATCAGGGACGGACGCTCTGGTGCTGGCCGTAAAGGCACTCGGGATCGGCGAGAACGACGAAGTGATCACCACTCCTTTCACCTTTTTCGCCACCGCCTCCTCCATCTGGAGGAACCATGCCACACCGCGTTTCGCGGATATCGACCCCCAGACCTTCAATCTCGACCCGGACAAGATCGAAGCAGCGATCACGCCGCGAACCAAAGCGATCATGCCGGTGCATCTCTTTGGCCAATCCTGCGACATGGCCCGGATCATGGAGATTGCCCAAAAGCACGGACTGAAGGTGATCGAAGACAATGCCCAGGGCATCGGCTGCACCTGGGACGGCCGGATGAGCTGCTCTTTCGGGGATATCGGGACCCTCTCCTTCTTCCCCAGCAAAAACCTCGGCGCGATGGGCGACGCGGGCATGTGCCTCACCAATTCCGACGATCTGGCTGCCAAATTGCGCCAATTGCGGGTGCACGGCGAAGACCCCAAGTATTACCACAAATGGGTGGGCCTGAACAGCAGGCTGGACACGCTGCAGGCTGCTGTGATCAGCGTCAAGCTGGATAGTCTGGCAGGCTGGAGCGAGGCCCGGCGGGCCAATGCCCGGTTTTACGACACGGCGCTGCAGGGCATACCTCAGATCCGCACGCCCCGGATAGCTCCGCAGGCCGTTTCCATCTATAACCAATACACCCTGGCCTGCGAGGACCGCGACGGGCTGATGCGGCATCTCCAATCCCGCGAGGTCGGCTGCGCCATCTATTACCCCCTGCCCCTGCATCTGCAGGAATGCTTTGCCAGCCTGGATTACAAGCCCGGGGACTTCCCCGTCGCCGAAGAACTGGCCGGAAAAGTGCTTTCCATCCCCATCTATCCGGAGCTGACCGACGCCCAGAAGCAGCATGTCGCTGGCTCCATCAGAGAGTTTTACCAAGGAAAAGGCCTATGAAACTGATCGTTTGCATCAAACAGGTGCCCAACACCACCGAGATCAAGATCGATCCGATCACCAACACCCTCATCCGCGAGGGGGTCGAGAGCATCCTCAATCCCTTCGACGCCTACGCCATCGAGGAAGCTGTCCGCCTCAAGGAAAAGCACGGAGGAACCGTCACCGCGATCAGCATGGGGCCGCATCAGGTGGAGGATATCCTGCGGGAAGCGGTATCACTTGGTGTGGATGAGATAGTTTTGCTTTCCGACCGGCGCTTTGCCGGAGCGGACACCTGGGCTACGAGCCTGACCCTCGCCGCGGCAATTGCAAAGCTGGGCGAGTATGACCTGATCCTGACAGGACAGCAGGCCATCGACGGAGACACGGCTCAGGTGGGGCCAGGGATCGCGGCGCATCTGAACATCCCGCAGACCTGCTTCGTGCGCCACATCGAAGAGATTGAGGGATGCAAGATAATTCTGCAAAGGCTGATGGAAGACGGGTATGACCGGGTCCAGGTCCGTCTGCCCGCGGTCATTACGGTGGTCAAAGAGATCAACACTCCCCGCCTGCCTTCGCTGCGGGGCAAACGCAACGCCAAGCTGGTCGAACTCAAGGTCTGGAACGCCGACGACCTGGGCCTGGATGAAAAGGACATCGGGCTGAACGGCTCGCCCACCCAGGTGTTGAGCATCTTCACACCCAAACATGAGAAGCAGACCGAGAAATTCGAGGGCCATGCCGAAGAGGCCGCGGACCTGGTCGTCAAGCGCCTCGATGAGATCACCCGCAGAGGATAAGGCAAAGCGATGCAATTTCCTGATATCAACCCCACCATGCTGAGATTCCACCTGTTCGGGATGGAACTGAACATCCAGTGGTACGGATTTTTCTATGTCCTCAGCTTCATCATCGGCTATGTCTTCTACCGCCAGATGCTCAAGATCAAGGGCGTCAAGATCACCCGGGACCAGTATGAGGGCATCATCTTCTCCGTGATGCTGGGAGTCGTGCTGGGCGGCAGGCTGGGCTACGTGCTGTTTTACAACCTGCCCCATTACCTGCGGCATCCGCTGGAGATATTCCGTATCTGGGAAGGCGGAATGTCTTTCCACGGCGGGGCTTTGGGTGTGATCATCGCCGGCTGGATCTACCTGAAGAAGCAGAAGCTCAATTTCTTCCGGCTCGCCGATCCCATGATGCCTCTGGTAGCCATCGGTTTGGGGCTGGGCAGGCTGGGAAACTTCATCAACGCGGAGCTTTGGGGCAACGTCACCAAGCTGCCCTGGGGTATTATCTTCCCGGGGGCCGGACCCGATCCGCGCCATCCCACCCAGCTTTATGAGCTGCTGCTGGAGGGTTTGGTGCTCTTTGTGGTCTGTTTCATCCTGCTCAAACGCAAGCTGAAGGACGGGATCGTGTTCTGGACCTTTATTGGGCTTTATGGGATCTTCCGCTTCCTGATCGAATTCGTGAGGGTTCCCGACGACCTTGACCTCTATAATAAATACGGATTTCTATTTGGATTCATGACCATCGGGCAGATCCTCAGTTTCCTGATGATCGTAGCCGCGGCGGTCGGCATCTGGCTGATCCAGCGCAAGAAACCGGAGGTTAAGGCTTGATGAGGAAAGCACTTTTCCTCCCCCTGCTGCTGGCCGCCTTGCTGCTGCTGGGCTGCGCGGGCATCAAGCCCCCGGACAAGGACGCACTGCTGAGGGCCGAACTGGCCAAATGGCAGAATTTCACTGCGGAAGGAGTGGTGCGGGCCAGCCATTCGGGCCTGACCCTGCACAAGATGTTCGTGCTCAGCAAGACTCAGGACGAAGCCCGTCTGGACATTCTGGACGGAGGCGCTTTTGGCATCAATCCCAGCCCCCTCGTCACGGTCTATCTGGGTGATTACATTGCCATCCGGTCTTCCTTATTGCCTCAATTGGAGGCTTTCGCGCAGATCGCCCCCGATCCGGGCAAATACCTGAAACTGCTCGCCGATCCTGATTCCCTGCTCGGCCTCCATGGAAACCAGATCATTGCCACTGGCCGGCTGGACTTGGAAAACACCCGACTGGAGTTTTCGGACAGGATGCGCCTGGAAAGGATTAGTGACGCCAAATCCGGCTCCGAGATCAGGATCGCCTACACCAAGCGGGGCGATCCGGACAAGGTTCAGTTCAGCATGGGCAGAGGAACTTCCCTGGAACTGCTGGTGGACCATACCAGATATGGCAGGGCCCAGGTCACGCCGCTTCCTCCCAATCAGCCCTCACCCTTGTTGGACGGCCTGCTCCAGACCCTGGAAGAAATGTTCCCGGAACAAGGAGAGCCACAACCATGATCAGCCGCTATTCCCTGCCGGAAATGGAGCGCATCTGGACCCAGCAAAACCGCTATGAATGCTGGCTGGAGGTGGAACTCGCCGCCGCCCGGGCGATGCATGAACTGGGCATCATACCCGATTCCGATTGGGAGGCCATCTCCCAAAAAGCGGATTTCAGCCCTGAGCGGATCGAAGAAATCGAAGCCGTCACCCGGCACGACGTCATCGCTTTCCTGACCAATGTGGCAGAATACGTGGGCGAACCAGCCCGCTGGATCCATTTTGGCCTCACCTCCTCGGACATTCTGGACACCGCCACGGCGCTGCAACTCAAGCAATCCGGGGAACTGATCCTCACCGAACTTTATAAGCTGGCGGAAACCCTGAAACTCAAAGCCCGCGAATACCGCAACACGATCTGCATGGGCAGGTCCCACGGGATTCATGCCGAGCCGACCTGTTTCGGGCTCAAATTCGCCCTCTGGCACGAGGAAACCCGGCGCAACATCAAACGCTTGCAGGACGCGATCGAAACAATCGCCGTCGGCCAATTCAGCGGCGCGGTGGGAAACTACGCCCATCTCGATCCCCAGGTGGAACAACTGGCCTGCAAATACCTGGACCTTGAGCCGGCAAACGTTTCCACCCAGGTGCTCCAGCGCGACCGGCACGCCTTTTTCCTGGGCGAGCTGGCCCTGACCGGATCGCTCTTGGAAAAGATCGCCCTGGAGATCCGCCATCTCCAGCGCACCGAGGTCCAGGAAGCCGAGGAAAGCTTCAGCCGCGGCCAGAAAGGCTCCTCCGCCATGCCCCACAAACGCAATCCCATCCTCAGCGAACAGCTTTGCGGGCTGGCCCGGCTTCTGCGCACCAATGCCCTGGCCGCGATCGAAAACAACGCCCTCTGGCACGAGCGTGACATCTCCCATTCCAGCGTGGAGCGCGTGATTTTGCCCGATAGCTGCATCCTGGCCCATTACATGCTGGCCAAATGCTGCAGCCTGATTTCCAACCTGGTGGCCTATCCCGAGAACATGAAGGCCAACCTGGAACTCACCAACGGCCTGGTCTTTTCCCAAGCTCTGCTGCTGCACCTCGTCCAGGCCGGTCTTTCCCGCGAAGAAGCCTACGCCTTGGTCCAGTCCAACGCCATGCGCTGCTTTGAATCCGGCAAGCCATTTGTGGACTACGTTTTGGCCGACTCCCGGATCACGGCCCTGCTCCCGGCCGAGACGGTCAGGGACATATTCAACTACGACAGGTATCTGCGCCATGTGGATGCCATCTATAAACGCTGCGGCATCATCTGACCCGCGGCAGTATAACCCAAACCTTCATGGAGGTAAACATGAAACCGATCCTGATCATTTTGATCGCCCTGGCCATGCTCCTGCCCCTGGCTTTGCTGGCCCAGGCCCACAGCATCGAAGGCTATTGGCACAATGCCGAAAAGACCAGCAAGATCCAGATCTACAAAACCGCGAACAACACCTACTCAGGTAAGATTGTATGGCTGAAGGAGCCCAACAACGAAAAGGGCAAGCCCAAGGTTGACGACAAAAACCCAGATCCCAAACTCCAATCCCGCGAACTGCTGGGCCTCGTGATCATCCAGGGACTCGTTTCCAAGGGCGGAAACAAATTCGCCAACGGCACCATCTACGATCCCAAATCCGGCAACACCTATTCCAGCAAAGGCGAAGTGACCGGCCCCAACACTCTCAAGCTGCGCGGTTATATCGGCGTTTCGCTGGTGGGCCGCACCGAAACCTGGACCAGAACGACCAAGTAGACTTTAACTCACTGGTTTTTTACCATCTGTTTTTAATCAGGCAAAGAACTTTTATCTGAAGAGGAGCCATGGCTGCCAGATATTTGCTTTCTGACCCGGATGCCCTCCGGAGGATCAAATTCGCCCAATTCCGCAAACAAGTTCCGCCCCTCATCCTGCTTGCCCTGGCAATCGGTCTGAACGCAGCCTTTCCCCGCAATGATCTTTATTCCTGGGCCCTGGGACTGGCTTTGGTCGCCATCGCCTGGTTTCTCTTCATAGGTTTGTGCCATCGCTTCAAACAGCGCATCCCCCTACCGACTGAAGGTGCCATCCTCTCTCCCATCCAGGGCAGGATAGATTTCGTTCGCGGCGAAGGCGGGCTCACTCTGCTCGGCATCCGCAAGGTCCTGTTCGATGGGGTTGAGATCCGCAGCCCCCACGGAACCTGCCATCTGGAAGACTGGGTCTTGCATCTGGCAAGTGGCGCAGAGCGGATCTCATTCCGCTTTGCCTTCAAAAACATCCGCTGGTTCCCGGAAGCGGATTATTCCGCGGGCAAGATCATCGGAATGGCCGTTGGAGCGGGATCCTGCGTCGTCACCTTTCCCGGCGAACCTGTTTTGGCGGTCAAACCGGGCGACCCCGTCGACGCTGGTGACCTGCTGGTGGAGGGCCAGACGCCCCCTGAGCTTGAACCTGAACCCATCCTGGAAAAATTCCCGGATCTGAATGTGGAGGACAATGACACATGATCAGTAACAGAATTCTTGGTTTTATGGTAGCCGCGGTGATCCTCAGCGCGGTTGGCTGCGCGATGATCACGGGCAGGTCGATGCAGCACGACACGGTCGAGGAAGAGTGCCTCAATGAAGCCTCCGGGCTCGCCGCCAGCCTGAAGACCCCAGGCCTGCTCTATACCCACAACGATTCCGGCGGCAAGGCTGTCGTTTACATCCTCAATTACCGCGCCCTGATGCCTTCCAAGATAGTGCTGGAGGGGATCAAGAACCGCGATTGGGAGGATATCGCCGTGGGCGTCGATCCCCTGGACGGAAAGTCCTACGTGTTTGTCGGAGACATCGGCGACAATGCCGCAAGCTACACCACCTCATTTATTTACCGGTTTGCCGAGCCCGCCATCGACGACACCTTGATCACCGTGTCCAGGATCGACCGCATCGAATATGCCTATGAAGATGGGCCCCGCGACGCCGAAGCCCTGTTTGCCGATCCGCTCACCGGAGACCTCTATGTGATCAGCAAGCGCGATGCCAGCGCTGGAGTTTACAGGCTGGCCTATCCCCAATCCTACAGCCTGCTCAATGTGGCCCAGAAAGTGGCCAGACTGCCCTACAACTGGGTTACCGCGGCCGATATCTGCCCTGCGGGAAAATACATCCTGGTCAAGACCTATACCTCCGTCTACCGTTATAAGCGGAGCCCCAAAATGAGCGTTGCCGAAGCTCTGGGCAGAAAGTACAGATCCATGCCCTACAAACTTGAAGGACAGGGAGAGGCGGTGGCCTGGGACCACAATGGAAAAGGCTATTTCACCCTCAGCGAAAGGTTGGGAGACACTCCTCTGGAGCTCTATTACTATAAGTAGCCGCTTTCCCGCAGATTAATAACTGTTCTTTGCGCAGCATAGAATCGGCTCCTTTTCGAAGCGGGTGGTTGATTGGCGCGTCATATCCAGAGTGAACAAGCAGCGGGTTGCCGATCTGGAGAAGCGGCAAAGGCAGCAAGATTGCCTTCAGAAGCGGTCTGTGACCGCTGTGGCAAAGCGGAATTTGCCACCCCCTTCCTGTCTTTGATTAAAACCTGACCCACTCAGTTTGAAAGAGAGCCATTTGGTTTTAAAGAGAACCATATATTGTACTGTTGCGCAAGCATATAATGTCAACAGTAACTAACGATACTCACTCTATTGATGTATCTCTCATCCTGCCTTGGTGTTAACCTGTTCACACCCCTGTCGCTCCCATTATCAATACGGTGTCAATACGGACTCATTACGGACAAAGTCCGTAGTGAGTCCGTAATGATAGCGTAATGATAAGGGGAGCCATACCTGGAAAAAATGTTCCCAGGGTTTCAGAATTCCAGGAAAAAGGTGACCGGGCCGTCGTTGACCAGGGAGACCTGCATGTCCGCGGCGAAAATCCCGGTCTGGACGGGAATTGAATGTTGTACCAGGAGGCCCACGAACCCATTGTAGAGTTCTTCCGCGAGCTGGGGTGGGGCGGCGGGGGTGAAATCCGGCCTTCTGCCGCGGCCGCAATTGGCATAGAGGGTGAATTGCGAGACCACCAGTGCTGCGCCTCCCACATCCGCGAGGGAAAGGTTCAGTTTGCCGGCGCAGTCGCTGAAGACGCGCATTTCCAGGATCTTTTTGACCGCCGCGGGAATAACTGCGGCCTGGTCATCCCTGCCAAAACCAACGAAGAGAAGCAGCCCCTGTCCGATCTGGCCTGTGGTTTTGCCCTCCACTTCGACCCGGGCGGAACTGACCCGCTGCACCAGTACGCGCATCAGTCTATTCTGAAGTGATGGACTTCCCAGCAGCCCGTGTTATCGAGCCAGACGGAACCTTCGCTGAAGGGGGGAATGACGATCTGCAGCCTGCCAAAGCTGACCCCCGGTTTGTGGAATCCCGTGCTGATCGATTCCCTTTTCCATTCCGGGCGCGTTTTGAGCTTCGCCCTGTATTTGCCGAAGACGGAGCCATTGTCGCGGAAAGTGAGAAAGCGCAGGGTGACATGGGGCCCCCTGGGCTGCGAAGACCTGCCCCAGAGCCGGATGTAGTATCCTCCGTAGCGGCGGACCTTGAAAGCGTCCGAAAGCAGGGTGACCGTGTTTTCCGAAGCGTCTATCCGCAGGGATGTGCCAGATTCGAAAGCCTCCCCGCCGTCGATGAAGACCGGATTTGACCCCTTTGCGAGCCCGTCGACGTGGACAGTCCAACCCAGCAGGGCGTCGTGGGCGTCGTAGGAATAGGCGTCGAAGCCGGGATTGGTGACCAGATTGGGCACACCTTCGGTGTCCTTGTCCAGATAGACCAAGCTCGAATGGACGATGCAGGAAGCGGTGATGAGCAGCAAAATCAGGTTTAATATCCAGAATGGCAGGTGTTTTTTCATTTCATGAAACCCCTTTCGTTTAAATACTTTAAAACCACACCCACGGCCAGGGTGTTGAAGAGCAGGTTCGATCCCCCATAGCTGATGAAGGGCAGCGGAATACCCGTTGCAGGAACCAGACCAATGTTCATGCCAATGTTGATGAAGGTCTGAAACATAAGATAGGCGAGGATCCCGGAGGCGGCGATCTTGCGTTCCCGGACCCGGAGTTCGCCGATATCCGTGATCAGGCGCCAGAAGAAAAGCGCGAATACGGCCAGCAGCAGCAGGCTGCCAATGAATCCGAACTCCTCTCCGATTACGCTGAAGATGAAGTCCGTATGGTGTTCCGGCAGGAAATTCATGTTTTTCTGGGTGCCCATCAGCCAGCCTTTGCCGATGATGGAACCGCTGCCCACGGCGATCTTGGCCTGGATGATCTGGTAACCGGCGCCCAGTGGATCGCGCATGGGATCGATGAAGGAGAGGATCCGGCTTTGCTGGTAGTCCTTGAGCCCGTTCCAGAACACGGGCATGATCAGAGCCACAAAGGCATTGATGATGGATGTGATGGTGATCGCTATCCAGGAAAGCCGCGCCCGTAGGAGCAGAAAGGCCAAAACCAGGATCCAGACCACAATCGCGACCCACCAGAACGAGGATACGACGCTGACGATCGGGCTGACCAGCAGCAGGATATAGACCAGCGGGACATCCGCCGCCACCAGCATCGCCAGCAGGCTGAAACCAAAGACCAGGGTGGTGCCAAAATCTGGTTCGATCAGGATCAGGGGGATCGGCAACAGGGTGAGCCCGAGGCCGTAAAATAGCTGCTGCAGTTCAGTGAGGCCGTCCTTGGAGATCACCCGCGCCACCATCAGGATGGTGAGGAGTTTGGCGCTTTCGGAGGGCTGGTAATTCAGGCCCAGGAAACTGAACCAGCGATGCGAGCCGTTGACCTCCGGAGTGAAGAGGACCAAAATCAGCGCCAGCAGGTTCAGGACATAGGCGGGCATGACGATGAGGTCGAAGATGGGCATCGGCAGCCGGAGCAGGAGCAAACCAGCGCCCACGGCCACCAGGGAAAAGATGATCTGCTTCCACCAATTGCTCTGGGTGGAGGTGAATTCGCCCACGGTGGTGGTGGACGCGGTGTAGATGGCCACACAGCCGATCAGGATCAGGGCCAGCAGGAGGGCAGCCAGGACAAAGTCGAACTTCTTGCGGTTGATCATTCGCCCGCAGCCTCGGCCTGCGTTTCCGGCTCCGCCGGAACTTCCGTTTCGCCGCTATCCCCGTCAGGTTCTAGTTCTTCGCCTTCCGTCCTGAACTGGGGAGGAACGGGCGCCGGGGTCCTGATCATGTCCAGATTGCCAATGTAATAATTGAAGATCCGGTTGGCCACCGGAGCGCACATGGCCCCGCCGCCGCCGGCGTTTTCCATGAACACCGTGACCACGATCTCCGGCTCATCGGTCACGATGTAACCCGAGAACCAGGCGTGGGTTAGCTTACCCATGAAGTTTTCCGCCGAGCCGGTCTTGCCGAAGGTGGTGGTGCCGGGAACGTTTATGGCCCGCGCCGTGCCGCCGGGGGCGTTGGTGACCGCCCAAAGGCCGTCCTGGATGATCTGCACAGTGTTTTGCGACCAGGGCATCTGGTATTTGCGCAGGGGCTCGATCTGCTCGCGGGTGATGCGGCTGTTCCCCACTGTCTTGACCAGCAGGTGGGGCTGGATCCATTCTCCGTTTCTGGCGATGGCGACGTAGAGGGCATTGAGCTGGAGAGGAGTGGTGAGCACCTCGCCCTGCCCGATGGCCAGGTTCGCCTTATAGCCGGCCAGTCCGGAACTCATGCCCAGCTTTTTCCGGTAGTATTCCCGGTCGGGATAGAAACCGCCCCGCTCGTTGGGCAAATCGATGCCTGTCTTATGCACGACTCCGCAGGCGTCCGCGTTTGCCGCCACGGCGTCGAGATCCAGCTTGTTGATCAGGTCATAGAAGAAGACGTCGCAGGAAACGCGGAGGGCGTCCACGATGTTCAGAGAGCCGTGTCCGCCGGCATTCCAGCAGCGGAAGAAGCGGTTGCCGATCTTCAGGCCTCCCGTGCAGGAAGCCAGCCGCGTGAAGCGGTTGATCACGCCCTTTTCCAGCCCGATGGAGCCCGTGATCGGTTTATAGACGGAGCCGGGCGGATAGCTGGCATGGATGATCCTGTCCAGAAGCGGTTTTTCCGGCACGTTGAGGCTGGCCCAGACCTCCGGGCTGATCCGCTGCATGAACACATTGGGGTCGTAATCCGGCTTGCTCAGATAGGCCAGGATGCCGCCGGTCTTGACATCCGAAACGATGATGCAGCCTTTCCGGCCCGGGGGAAAGACCTGCGCGGCGAAGGCCTGCAGGTCGTTGTCGATGCTGAGCACGAGGCTGAGCCCGTTCTGAGGGGCCATGTAGGCGTTCTCGCGGAAAAATTCCAGGCTTCTGCCCTGGGCGTCCACCTGGATGATCTCCCGGCCGTCCTTTCCGCGCAGGAGGACCTCGTAATAGGCTTCGAGCCCGGTTTTGCCGATGTAGGCGTTCAGAGAATAGTCTTCACTGGCATAGATCGCGTATTCGCGCTCATTGATGCGCCCCACGTAGCCGGAAAAATGGTTGGGATACATGTAGCCACGGGTGGTGCCGCTGCGGAAATTCAGCTCCGGGAATTGATCCAGCCGCTCCGAAAGGGCCAGGACCGTCTCGTAGGTGATGTTGTCCGCCAGGAGGATCTCCTCATAGGTCTTGAAGCGCTGTTTGAAGACCAGTTCGCGCAGTTCCTCCAATCCCAGGCCGAAGTGTTCGTTCAGGAAGGCGGCGAGCTTTTCCGTGTTGCCGATCCTGCCGCTGGTAAGGTATAGGTTGTGGGAGGGGATGTTGGTTACGATGGGCCGGTATTTGGCGTCGTAGATCTCTCCCCGCGTGGCCACGATCCGCCGGATGCGGACGAAGTTGCTTTCCGCGATGCGCTGGTAATACTCCCCTTTCACCACCTGCAGCCGGAACAGCGAGACCAGCAGCAGGAGCATCAGCAGCCCGAGGCTGATCCGGAAAACGAGGACGGGAAGGCTCTTAGTCACGGACCACCACCAGCCGGAGCCGGGAAGCAAATTGCATCAGCCAGAAGGCCACGAAGCTGACGGCGAAGTTGTAGAGGAAAGCGATCCCGGTGAGCCGGACCAGTTGTGCGTCGAAGGAATAGACCACTCCCAAGACGAGCAGCCCAACGAGGTGGAAAATGATGTTGGCCATAAGGAGGGTGAGGACCTTACTCACCACGCTTTCGCTTTCGAAAGGCTTGCGGAACTGGTCCGCCCCGAAGGCGATCAGGACAAAGATGAAGGCGTGCAGGCCAAAGGATTCCGGCAGCGTGGTGTCGGAGAGCAGGCCGATGAGGAAGGCCACGACCAAAACGGATTTGATCTCGCGCGTCCAGACCAGGTATACTATCCAGGGAATGAGGATGTTGGGAATCACGCCACCCAGTTGAAAGACCGGCATGGCCAACAACTGGACGTAGAGGCAGATCAGCCCGAGAATGAAAGTCCAGATGTGTTTCCAGATCATGTCAGTCCAGTTTGCGCACGATGCACAGGGGCGTCAGTTCGTCGCTCTGGCCCTGGGGATTGTCTTTCATCACCAGTTCCAGGAAGTGTTTGGAAACGCCCCGGCTGGCACCGATCACCCAGGAGCCGCCAATGTCGTTGATGTCCATCACGGCGACCGGTAAGCCAAATTCGTCGGCCAGTTCCTGCGCCACTTTGCCCGGATTGAGCGGGCCCTTGATCACTGTGTGGGTGTAGGGTTCGACGGGCGAGGTCTCGGCCGCGTCGATCAGGGCGGCCTGCATGCCCGCCAGGCGGTAGAAATCCCCGCTGCGCCCGAAAAACTTGGTCACCGCTCCCACCATCGCCGCCAGGAGGATCCGCGGGGCACCGCATTCGTCGATCGCGCACTGCATGCTCGTTGGCGCTCCCAGGCCGATCCCATAGGGCACCTTCATCACTTTGCCGGCCAGAAATTTCGCCAGCCAGCCCGGTTTGATCTGATCGGCTGGAACGGCGCGGCCCTGGGTGATGGCCAGCGGGCTTTCGCTGATGGTGAGGATATCGCCCTCCTGAAGCAGGGGCAGGGCGTATTCGCGGATGATCCGGGCGATGTCGTCCTCCGAGGTGAGGATCCTGGTGCGCACGGGGATGCGTTCGATGCGGACGTCGTCCACGACTATCACGGGGGAAATGTTTTTGCTCTTGTTCATTTTTTGCCTTTGTCGCTGAGGATGAAAACGTGTTCGAGGTTTTCCACCAGGGTGAAGGGGCTGATCTCGGCGCTGATGAAAAGGTAGTCCTGCGATTCCCGGATGCGGGAGACCGTGCCCACGGGATAGCCTTTGGGAAAGAGGCTGGAGAGGTTTGAGGTCACGATCGTGTCGCCCGCGCTGATCTGGGAGCCCAGCTTGATCAGGTTCATGTTGGTCTTGCCCCCCAGGTCGGATTGGAGGATGCCCTGGACGCTCGTGCCCTTGTCCATCACGGGGATCTGGAACTGCGGATTGCTGAAGGGAAGCACGATGCAGTGGGTGCTGGCCACGGAGACCACCTTGCCCACGATCCCGCTGGCCGAGACCACCGGGCTATCCCTCCGGACCCCATGCAGCGAGCCTTTGTTGACCATCAGGTTGCGCTGCTGGAACTGCCCCGAATAGCCGATCACCTCCGCGATCTCAAAGCCGATCTCCCCCGTCTCGAAACTGATCATCTCCCGGGTCTGGCTTTCCTTGAGCGCGTTCTGGAGGTTCAGGCTCTCCAGCGTGCTTTCCGCCAGTTTGACCCGCAGGGCGGCGATCTCGGCTTTGAGGGTGGTGTTGGTCTTGATCAGGCGCAGGGAATGGGAAAAGGGGAAAAACACCGTGTTGCCGAGCAAAGAGGCCCTCGCGACCCGGCTGGGGGTGCTTCCCAGCATCAGCAGCAGGGAAAGCAGCGCCAGCGACAGGGGCAGAATATAACGTTTCACGGCGGTCATCCTCTATATTTGAATCAATGCTCAGCCCGGAGCAGACCCCGGGTATGGGAAAAGTGCCGGCTTGGAGATCAGTCTTCGATGCGCTTGATCAGGACCTCGCGATAGCGGTCGACGTCGTCCAAAACCTTGCCGGCGCCCTTGACCACGCATTCCAGCGGATCGGGCACCACATAGACCGGCAGGTCCACGGTCTTGGAGATCTTTTCGTCCAGGCCCTTGAGCAGCGCGCCTCCGCCGGTGAGGAAGATGCCCCGCTCGGCGATGTCCGCGGAAAGCTCCGGCGCTGTGCGTTCAAACAGCCTCTTGATGGCGTCGATCATCGTGGCCACCGTTTCGGAGATAGCTTCGCGGATCTCTTCGGAAGTGATCTTGATGGTCACCGGAAAGCCGGAAACGATGTCCCTGCCGCGCACGTCCATCACCAGTTCCTGCTTCAGCGGATAGGCGCTGCCGATCTGCATCTTGATCTTTTCCGCGGTCTGCAGGCCCACGTGCAGGTTGTTCTTCTTGCGCAGGTAGCTGATAATGTCCGTGTCCATCTTGTCTCCGCCAACGCGGATGGAATTGTGCACCACGATGTGGGAAAGTGAGATCACGCCGATCTCGCTGGTCCCGCCGCCGATGTCCATCACCATGTTGCCGAAGGCCTGGTCGATGGGCAAATCCGCCCCGATGGCCGCGGCGATGGGCTCCGAGATCAGAAACACCTCGCGGGCCCCGGCATGCAAGGCGCTGTCACGCACCGCCCGTTTTTCCACTTCCGTGATCCCCGAAGGCACGCAGACGATCACCCGCGGACGTACCAGCAGGCGCTTTTTCTGGGCCCGCATGATCAGGTTGCGCAACATCAGCTCCGTCACCTGGAAATCGGCTATCACCCCATCCTTGAGCGGCTTGATCACGCGCACTTCGTCCGGGTTTTTGCCCAGCATCACCTTGGCCTGGTGCCCGATGGCGATGATCTTTTTGCTGTCGCTGGATACCGCCACCACGGAGGGCTCGTCGATCACTATGCCGGCGTTCTTCTTGTACACCAGGGTGTTGGCCGTTCCCAGGTCGATGGCGATGTCATTGGCCATCATGCCGAAAAAATCGTAAAAGGACATCTAAACCTCTCTATGATTGAGCCGGGCAAAGAAACCCGTGCTCATTGAAATACAAAATTCCTAAGGTAACACAATGAATTTCAAGGCTCTTGCGTTGTCAAGGAAAAACACGGGGTTCTCCGGAGCGCCAATCTGGAGTCGGGACCGCCACGCTGGAGTCGAGCCCATTCTCAAAACCCCAAAACACCTCAAAACCCCAAAGGCTTGGGGCTTTGCGACCTATTGTGGGACAAGGGTTTAGCTGTCAAAACACCAAAAAAAGGGCTTCTAATACCCCCGCCCGGGGCTAGAGTGTTATAGTGAATGCTGTATTATGTATATCCATATATAGCATATTGTTATATATATTATATTATTATATAGTTTTATATTTATATATACTTTATATTCTTTCTAAACCTATATCCCGCATTCCTCCCCTCAGGATCGTTTACCTGTTTCCCCGGACTGTATTCCGCTGCCAGGATCCCTATTCCCCGGAGGGGGGCGTTAAAGACCCTTTTTTTGGTGTTTTGACACTTAAGTGACTGTGCCGCAATAGGTCGCAAAGCCCCAAGCCTTTGGGGTTTTGAGGTGTTTTGGGGGTTTGGACAGCCTAAGTTATTGTCCCGCAATGGGTCGCAAAATCACAGACCATTTCTGGCCATTTCACACCTAGTGTTTCGGAGCCTCTCAATCTCTCTAACCTATCTGTTCCTTACCCCTTAACTGGCTCACTTGTCAATCATTCACCACTCCCTGAGTACCCGCCCATCCGGCGGGTGGTCGACGGGTGGTATGATACCAATAAACGGGCTGGGTAAGAGGGAGGAAAGGGGGAGTTGTTTTACAAATGATCGGACTGGGCTATGGATTGCCGACGTCCCCGTCGGCAGAAAGCCCGCAGGGGTTTGTAGAAGTAGATCGCTTTAAACCAGAGCATGTTTGTTCAGAAAGTAGCAAGCTCCTGCGGAGCTTCGCCGACGGGGACGTCGGCGATCCCAGGAACTCGGATCAACCCCGCTGGTCCTGGTAGGCCCTGATCTCCGCCAGTTCCTTTTCGAAGCCGGCTTTGCCCATGAGGGCGTAGGTGGCGATCTTTCCGGCCTCCACTCCCGGCTGGTCGAGGGGATCGATGTGGAGCAGCTTTCCGGTGAAGACGGT